>NZ_JBFRVX010000401.1:3333-10686 GCF_041475345.1 Vibrio sp. 10N.222.48.A3
TTCCAGAAAATATCGTTCGCCTTATTTTTGTTCAGCATTGTCTTGTTCTTCTTTGTGCTACGCCGAGGCTACATCATTCAAACCTTAGTCACGGAAATGGATTCACTGCGTACCGACCTATTTACACACTCACGCTCAAAGCTTCCAAATCTAAGAATGCTGAACGCGAAGCTATCAAATTCTCTAGAACAAACCAGCCAAAACTTCGAACAATGGCAACTTGGTGAGTTGATTCATGAACCACTCAACGACCGTTTACGCTTTGTGATGATAGATTTACCGTTCCTACGCAATATGTACACTCAGAACGGTTATAAAGCAGGTTTAGAGCTCGAAGATGCTTTCGGCGAGTTCCTTAAATCTAAGCTTGAAGGTCCTGCGCGCGTCTACCACTTCTCGGATGCAAACTTGCTTTATATCGAACCAAATGCTGACCGTGATACATCGCCTGAGGCTATGTTCAGAAAGATTCAATCTTGGATTAATCACTTCGAACCAGAGCGAAACATTAATCGAACCGTCCGCATGGGCATCGCTGACTACCCGTTCTTGCCACGCGCTTATACCGCGATTAACGACCAAGAGCTGCTCGATGTACTATTAATGTCGACCAACCTGGCACGTGAAATCAGCCTCAAAGAACGCAGTAGCCAATGGGTTTACCTTAAAGCCATCGACAATGCCCCCGCAGCAAGCCTTGCAACGGGTAACATAAGAGAGGCTTGTAAACATGCGATTAATCAAGGGTTAATAAAGATACAATCCTCACACCAGAATGAGGACAATATCAAAAAAATGCTAAAAGATGACTGATTTGCGAGCGGTTAAACGTCGTAGGTCGTGACCTTATTTTTAGTTTTGTTATTATCAAGGTCACGGAATTTCATCTATACGATCGAGTACGATCTACGCGGCGCTAATTAATACATCTATGGGCATTCTTGAAAAAGACATTCAGGCGCAACTCCACCAGCTGAAATATCAGTTGGATCAAGTCCGCTTGACGCAAAGAGATACCTCGTTCAAATTTATTCGAGAACAAAAAGTTCTCAAGCGTATCGTTGCGTCTTTAAGTGATGCATGTGTTGGCAGCAACACTCATTTAGATGAAAATCTCATTGCCCTTAGGGAAGAGCTCGAAAAGCAAAAAGACATTAGCTCAATGATCCCCAAGTTGGCAGTATTAGAAAGGATGCTCAAGCAAAAAACGTTGGCTATGGATAAACAGAACGGATATCTGGATGATAGTATTAAGCACAGTGGGGAAACGCTGCAGCGTATAACTGGCCTTCCGGCTCAGCTAAAGCGCGATCTAAGAAACTTACTTAGCTTCTCCGAGTGTCATGGCAGTCAAAAAGTCGACCATGCGATGAAGCTTCTCAGCATTTATGAGCGTGCCATTAAGATTATGGCAAACAACTCACGCACTCATTTTGCCGACGTAGATCAATCAACTGAACAAGAACTCCTTTCCGAACTATCAAACGAGTTACAACACCTGATCACTGAACTCGACTTCGAGGGTGAATCGGGGGATCTACTGACCGATATTAGAGCGAAGCTACTACTTGGTGTTTCAACACAAAACCTACTTGAGCTAGCACTTCAGATCCTCAAACTGGTGATTGATGGCACGAGCCTAGAGCGTAAGCAGTCTGAACAATTTATCGAACAACTCAATTCCTCGCTCGCTTCTAGTATCAAAACAGCCGATCAAAACGCCGACCAGAGCCAAAGCTATTTTGAACATCGCCAAGGTCTTAATTCGGAGTTGAATGAACTTGTTACTAAGAGCCAAAGCTCTGTTGATAAAGCAACGGATATTGATAACTTAAAACTTTCGATAAACCCGCTGCTCAGTGAAATTGCCTCTCTTTCAGAAAGACTGAATCACGCAGAACAGAAAGAACAAGCTCTAATAGAAAGAATGAGCTACGGAAAAAACCAATTAGATTCGCTCTATGAAGTCACCCAAGATTACCGCAAGCGTCTAGAAGATCAGGCTCAGCGTATGCTGCTTGACCCTCTGACTAAGATCTACAACCGTACCGCCTTCACCGATCGTTTAGAGTTAGAATATCGTCGCTGGATTCGTGCACAACACTCACTAAGAGTCGTGCTGCTAGATATCGATAACTTCAAAGCAATTAACGATAGCTTTGGCTATACCGCTGGTGACAAAGCACTCAAGATCATCGCAAGAGCGATCACCAAAGAAATTGGTACTACCGATACTGTCGCTCGCTTTTCTGGTGAAGAGTTCATCTTACTACTTCCCGAGCAAAGCGATGAATATTGCCATCAAGTGACTCAAAGCATCCAGAATCAAGTCAGCCGCTTACCTTTCAAATTCCGTGACCAACAAATCACAATTACCTTGTGCGCAGCAAGTACTCCGTTTAAAGAGTCAGACACACCTGAAGAAGTATTAGAACGACTCAATAAAACACTTAACAAAGCCAAACAGCGCGGTAACAACCAACTTGTTTGGGACTAAGACAGCCCTAGATTTAATTTATTTCATTTTTTCAAATACTTATCACATACCATATCCCTCAATGTTTGCTAAGCTAATGATTAACATTCGCTTAACAAGCATTCTTGGCAAGCAATGCTGTATTTAAAAGAGCAACGCTGTCGTAATCGTTTCGTCTGGTTAATTCTCTCGCCTTTAACCAAACACTTTCAACGTTAGCTTCTCATCTCGAACTAAAGGGCCACTTTCAACCTCCCCTAGTTCTTTTCAACAAGGAGGCACTATGATCACTCATATCAGCCCTGCCGGTAGCATGGATTTACTCTCTCAACTTGAAGTTGAGCGTCTTAAGAAAACCGCATCTAGTGATCTGTACCAGCTTTATCGTAACTGTACGTTAGCGGTACTCAACTCGGGTAGCCACACCGACAACTCCAAAGAGCTGCTCGATAAATATCAATCGTTTGATGTTGAGGTCGTCCGTCGTGAGCGCGGGATCAAGCTTGAACTGAGCAACCCACCAGAGCATGCCTTTGTCGATGGTGAAATCATCAAGGGTATCCAAGAACACTTATTCTCAGTGTTGCGCGACATTGTCTACGTCAACATGCACCTTGCAGATAACCAAAGACTCAACCTGACCAATGCCACTCATATTACCAACCTTGTATTTGGCATTTTGAGAAATGCAGGCGCACTTACGCCAGGTATCGAACCTAACCTGATCGTGTGTTGGGGTGGTCATTCAATTAATGCCACTGAATACCAGTACACTCGCGAAGTGGGTAATGAACTTGGCCTGCGTGAGCTGAATATCTGTACCGGTTGTGGACCGGGGGCAATGGAAGGGCCAATGAAAGGGGCTGCAATTGGTCACGCGAAACAGCGCTATACAGACCACCGTTACTTAGGGCTAACTGAACCATCAATCATTGCGGCTGAGCCACCAAACCCGATAGTGAACGAACTGGTGATCATGCCAGATATCGAGAAGCGTCTTGAGGCATTCGTTCGTATGGCGCATGGCATCATTATTTTCCCCGGTGGTCCAGGTACGGCTGAGGAGCTGCTGTATATCTTAGGGATCATGATGCACCCAAATAACGTCGACCAACCAATGCCGATTGTTTTAACAGGTTCAAAAGAGAGTGAAGCTTACTTCCGTTCTATCGACAAGTTCATCGGCGAAACCTTAGGGCCTGATGCGCAAAAACACTATGAGATCGTGATTGATGACCCAGCACGCGCTGCGAAAATCATGAAACAGGCAATGCCAGATGTACGCTCTCACCGTAAAGAGACTGGCGATGCCTACAGCTACAACTGGTCACTGCATATTGAACCTGAGTTCCAACTGCCATTCGACCCTACACATGAATCTATGGCGGCGCTTGATCTGCATATGGATCAGAAAACAGAAAGCCTTGCGGCGAATCTACGTAAAGCCTTCTCTGGAATTGTGGCAGGTAACGTCAAAGCTGAAGGTATTTTGGAGATAGAGAAACATGGCCCCTTCCTGATTGATGGCGACAAAGAGCTGATGACAAAAATGGACCAGCTGCTGAATGACTTTGTTGAACAGCATCGAATGAAACTGCCGGGCGGCACTGACTATGTTCCTTGCTATAAAATTATGCCTAGCAGCGAATAACGGCAAGTAACTGATAACAAGCCACAAGTATAAAGTTAAACAAGTCATGACGTTTACGTCACCAAAGTTTCAACTCACCAAGTGATACGTTACTATAAGGGGCTAGCAGCCCCTTATTTATTGCCTATTTAGTGGAAACTTATGTCTATCCATCTTGTTATTATCGATGCCTTGAACCTCATCCGACGCGTGCACTCTGTTCAGCCGGACCCAACCGATATTGCAAGAACCATCACCACGACTGCTCGTACTCTTAATCGCATCCTAAACGAATCAAAACCCACTCATATCATTGCGGTATTTGATCATCATTTACAAGATCGAGGTTGGCGCGCGGAAGTCCTTCCCGCTTATAAGCAAAACCGTAAGCCGATGCCAGAACCATTGATGAAAGGTCTCGATGCGATTCAACAAGCTTGGTGGGAATTAGGGATTGATTCACTGCTCTCTGACGGCGCTGAAGCGGATGATCTAGTTGCAACATCGGCAAAGAAAGTCGCTGACCACGGAGAAACTGTCACTATCATTTCGACAGATAAGGGCTACTGCCAACTGTTGTCTCCAACGCTACAAATCCGTGATTATTTCCAACACCGTTGGTTAGATAAGCCCTTTATCGAAGCGGAATTTGGCGTAAAGCCAGAGCAACTGGCAGATTACTGGGGATTAACGGGCGTCAGCTCAAGCCAAGTCCCCGGAATTCCAGGTATAGGGCCAAAAGCAGCCAAAGAGATATTAACGACATACCCTGATATCGAAACAGCATTCCTAGCTGAAGACTTACCGAAAAAGTATCGTAAGAAATTCGATGAGCATATCGAGTCGGCTCGCGTATGTAAGCTCGTTTCTGCACTCAAAACAGACATCGATTTAGGTTTTAATCTGCAAGATATTCGCTACGAAGCTGTGTCTTAATCTGACGTCACAAATTCAGTCATTAAAGCTAACCGTTAGAAATAAATCCGCTTATAAATCAACAAATAGAAAATAAATCATTAGAAAGCAGAAAGCCTTAGTCTGAACTAAGGCTTTTTTGTTGTTTCATTTTAAGACGAAACATTGCACTTATACTGATAACTCTCTATTTCTAGAATAACTTTCAGCTAAGAGCAGATTAGAAGCTATAAGCGATAGAAGCTTTAAAGTTACGACCCGCTTCATAGCTGGTGTACTTTTCTGAACCCCAAGAGATACCAAAACCAGTATGCTCAGCGTACTTCTTATCAAGCAGGTTATCGATACCAAGGTTCATCTCTAGGTCTTTAGCAAACGTCGGTGTGTAAGCCGCCCAAATGTTGTGCGTTGCGAAGCCTGAGCGTTTGATCTCTTTGCCTTTTTCGTTCTCGTAATCGTTCCCCGGAACAAAGCGTGAATCCCAACCAAACACAAATTCATTGTTTAGGCTGTAGTTAAAACCGGCCTTAAAGTTATGAATACCGGTTTTATTCATGTGACTTGTCTTGCCGTTTTTCAGGCTCTTTTGCTCACCATCAGAGTAAGAGTGGTTAGCGTAAACACTTAATGCATCTAACTGATAGCTCAATACTGTCTCTACACCCCAAACTTCAACATCATACTTATTAGATAATGTTGCGTTGTTCTTAGTTGGGTGCATTTGGTTATCAAGGTCATAGGTATAAGCCGTGAAACCTAGAATCGCGTAATCAGCCGCAAGCAAACGTGTTAGCTCGTAATCAAAGCCCGCTTCGTAGTTATTACCCGTCATCGCCTTAGTATCAGACTGCTTAACTTTGCTTGGTGCTTTCATCGTTAGCGTTTCTGGTAGTGACGCGCCTTTAAACAGACGACCGTAACCTACACGAAGTTTTAGGTTTTCCGTTGTTTGGTATTCACCTTTGAACTTTGGAGATAGTTGGTCAAACTCGCCCTTATACACACCACCCAGTTTATGAACGTCGTAACGAAGACCTGTTGTCAGACGGAAATCGCTGAATTCGTACATATCTTGCAGATACAGACCGTAAGCCGTCACCGTACCACCATCCATGCTGTACTTCTCAGTTTGGCCTTGCTTAGTACCGCTTAGATATACGCCTTCACCAGCATCAATCCATTGCTTGGCTTTGTAGCCCTCAAGACCATAAGTAAGCTCATGCTCACCAACCCAAGAAACGTTACGAATGTCACCACCAATGGTTGTTACATTGTATTCACGCTTAGGGTAAGACATTTTGCCATCTTTGAACCATTTACCTGCCGGTGTTTTGCCCCAAGCGGTACCTTCAAGAGCATCACGATCCATGTATTGACGGTTGTAGTAAACATTACTTTTCAGATGAACTAGATCACTACCCGCATCGTATTCGTGCTGTAGCGTCACTGTATCGCGATTAAGCGAATGATAGTCGTGTTTATCGTCAGCATACAGAGCACCCGCCTTTTCGCCAGAAAGCTGACGCGTACCACCATCACTGTATCGGTTGAAAGTCAGTTTAAATTCATTGGCATCATTAGGAATGAAAACAACTTTAGCCAAACCCGACTTAAGCTCACCCTGCTTAGAGGTTACCGCTTCTTGATCAGGAATGTGCAGATCGCCATCTTCTGAATAGTTCGCAATACCCATGAACTGTAGCTTGTCGTTCACTTTTGCATACACAGCAACGTTGGTTGCAAAACGCTCATAAGCTGTTTGATAGCTTGTTTTTACTCGAGCACCAACGCTTTCACCCGGCTTAAGAAGATCGCTTGGGTCTTTCGTTTCGTAGCTAAATGAACCATTGATAGCACCAGAACCTGACAGTGCAGAGTTACCACCTAATTCAATTTCAGCTCTTTTTAGCATTGCAGGATCAATCGCTTGGTCACCAGAGTGGTGGAAAAGCTGACCTTCTTGTCGCGCGCCATCAATAGTCACTACGGCAAATTTGTCTTCCATACCACGTACAAATACTTTGCGTGAGTAACGTGCGTTCCCGTCAACCGTAACGCTAGGCATAGTATTCAAAACATCTTTGATGTCTGATGCTTGCTTCTTTTCCAGTGTGTCAGAGTTGATTTCAGTCTGAATCAATTGGTCAAGGGCAGAACCGATAACGACTACGGTTTCTGGTTCGTCGGCAGCAAATGCTGTAAATGAGGTTAAGGCAACCGTAACGGCTACTGATAATGCTTTAAGTTTCATAATGCGACTTATATTTTATAGATTTAAGTAAAAGTGCACGAATGGTACACGACACTAATAACAATGTTAATAGTAATAGTT
>NZ_JBFRVX010000402.1:0-2119 GCF_041475345.1 Vibrio sp. 10N.222.48.A3
ACCGTTAATAAACACGCTTGGTACTGCCATGATGTCGCGAGACTTCACTTCGTCTTGGAATGCTGCGCCGTCGATCATGGTTGTCTTAACCAGAGGGTTAATCGCCGACATCATGTTGAATGCCTGAACCACTTCTGGACAGTTTTGGCATGAGAGTGAGATAAAAATCTCTACATTAAGCTCTTGATCGAGTTCTTTAATTTGCTCGATTACGTCCGCTTCAAGCTTGATAGGGTGACCACCACTATGAAGCAGTGCAAGTACCAGTGATGTGAACTCGTGGCCCATTGGCAAACCGGCAAAACCGATCGCGGTGCCTTTCTCTTGGTTCACTACCTGCATGATAGGACTGCGAGTGCTTGCGCTGTCATCTCGAATCACTTCAATTTTGTCAGTGAGAGAAGCTATATCATTCGCCAGATCTTGAAGTTTGTTCGCGGTGTCGCTGTCATCTAGGCTAAGGACTAACTGAACATTGGTTTTTAGGTTTTCTAGGTATGCTTTTAGCTGCTGCTTCATTGCTTGATCTAACATAATCGTGCCTGCTCTTAAATTCTGTGTCTTGGTATTGACCAATACCTTCTTGCTGAAAAAGGAAAATAAAAAGGGGGCGCAAGTCGGCAAATATTGTGGTGTTGATGTTTTGAAAGGGTGGCGCGCAACTGCCCTTTAGGAGGGAGGCCGAAGCGCGCCTGTAGAACCGTTTAACTGTTCTGTTTTACTTGTTCTTTCTTAGCTGTTCTTGTTTGAACTAGGCTTAGATTAAATCTTGCCTACTAGGTCTAGAGATGGCGCTAGAGTCTCTTCGCCTTCTTTCCATTTAGCTGGGCAAACTTCACCTGGGTGAGCGGCTACGTATTGTGCTGCTTTAACCTTGCGTAGTAGGTCTTCTGCGTCACGTCCGATGCCTTCAGCTGTGATTTCCATTGCTTGGATAACGCCTTCAGGGTCGATTAGGAACGTTGCACGGTCTGCAAGGCCTTGACCTTCACGCATAACGTTGAAGTTGTTTGTGATGTTGCCTGTTTGGTCGCCGACCATGAAGTATTCGATAGTGCCGATTTTGTCAGAAGTATCGTGCCATGCTTTGTGAGAGAAGTGCGTGTCAGTTGATACTGAGAAAACTTCTACGCCGCGAGATTGAAGCTCTGCGTATTTGTCTTGTAGGTCAACTAGCTCAGTTGGACATACAAACGTGAAGTCTGCTGGGTAGAAGAAGAATACAGCCCACTTGCCTTTAACGTCTTGCTCAGTGATTTCTACGAATTCGCCGTTTTTGAATGCTGTTGCGTTGAATGGTTTGATTTCTGTGTTGATCATGATTCGACTCTCTTTCTAATTTGTAGTGTTTAACGCTATCCCGCGTCGATGGAGCTATATTGCATTCGCACCGAAAATTAGTGAAATCGGACATTTCTATAGATTCAATAGGCAAATCCTATCTTCGTAAGAAGATCGCTATCGACAAAAACTATCGATAAAAGTTATCAAACTAGGGCTACGTTCTATTTCGGCTTATCTCTATTCACGTAAGCCTCTATGTATCTATGTATCTAAGTAGGCAAGGGCAGGCGTGGCTTCTTTAAGCGAGCTGGGATTTGATGCTAAATCTGTAAATAACAAAAAATTATCATTAATATAATTAATGATAATTTCATTTAATCGTTACATCTCCATATACTCTCTCCATCGAAACGAAACATCGAAGCCAGTCTTCGAAACGCACAGAATTAAAAACGAATTTGGAGTAAGTTATGAAAATGAATCACGTAGGCATCATGGTGGGTGACATGGATCAAGCAGTCGAGTTTTACACGAAAGCGCTGGGTCTAAGAATCGTAATGAACAACACTAAGGTTATGGAAGAGCGTGAATCAGCAATCGGCCGTATGTGTATCGCAGTATTTGGCGAAGGCTTCAAAGGCTTCAACATTGCACACCTAGTCACATCTGATGGCATCGGTGTTGAACTGTTCGAAATGAAAGAACGTCAAGAGCGTCACGAAGTAGACTTCTCTCGTCTAGGCATCTTCCACTTCTGTCTGCAACTTCCAAAAGAGCAGTTTCATTCAGCTATTAAGCGTGTTGAAGAGTATGGCGGTAAGGTTCGTATGGACAT
>NZ_JBFRVX010000403.1:0-667 GCF_041475345.1 Vibrio sp. 10N.222.48.A3
TCGTACTGGCCGTGCTGGACGTAAAGGTAAAGCGATCCTACTAGTTCGTACTAACCAAATTCGTATGCTTCGCACTATCGAGCGTGTAACTAAGTCTCAAATGGAAGAAATCCAACTTCCACAACGTGACGAAGTTGCTGCTGCACGTGTTGCTAAGCTTGGTGCTGAGCTTGAAACTGAGAAAGAGAGCAAAGCTCTAGAAAACTTCGCAGGTTTAATCTCTACACTACAAGAATCTCTAGAAGTTGATGCTGCTACTCTAGCTGCAATGCTTCTTAAGCGTCAGCAAGGTAAGAGCCCTCTATTCTACGTTGGCGAAGACCCAATGATCGCTGCTATTGAGCGTGATAAGAACCGTCGCAAAGAGCGTCGTGAAGATCGTGACAATGGCCGTGACGGTGGTGGTCGTAACTTCAATACTCAAGATTGGGATACATACCAACTACAAGTTGGCCGTGAGCAAGGCGTTCAGGTTAAAGACATCGTTGGCGCACTAGCAAACGAACTAGGCCTAACTAAAGGTTCTATCGGTGCTATCAAGCTAGACCAAGGTTCTACTTACGTTCAACTGCCAAAAGCAATGAACTCTGAAACTGCTGGTAAGCTAAGCAAACTTCGCATTCGTCAAAAAGAAGCTGGCGCTGTAGTTGTTGATTTCAATGACTTC
>NZ_JBFRVX010000404.1:0-4709 GCF_041475345.1 Vibrio sp. 10N.222.48.A3
CCCCCAAGACATGAAATCAAATATTGATTCCGCTCTGGCTGCGACAAACACTGCAGATTTAGATGCAGCTCTTAAAAAACTCGATGGTAACCAAGCTAATGTTGAACTTGGTGGTGTTGTCGCATTCGCTATCCCAAATCAATTTATAGCGGCTAACCTATTCGGCAAAGCCTATACAGAATCGTTTGCTACACCAAATGTTTACAATGAAGCGTCAGCGACAGATGCCGATAAGCTTGAGTTGTCGACGGTAGAAGCCGTTGCTATTGGTGTTACCGAAGTTGGATTAACTCTCGCTAAATATCAAACCTTTATGGGGCAGCATATTTCATTTGGTATCACGCCTAAACTTCAACGTATTTACACATACAACTACGTTGCTTCTGTTAAGAGCTACGATTTGTCTGATGTAAGAGACAATGGTGAAGGTGAAACTTCTTTTAATATGGATGCTGGCGCGCTTTGGTTCACAGGTCCATTTCGAGTTGGTTTTTCGGCTACCAACTTAATATCTAGAGATATCAATACCAAAGATACATCTCAAACTTTAACGAGCACGACCAGCGGTGTGACACACAAAGTCGGTGGCCAATACGCATACAAACTAGAGCCAGTATATACCGTAGGTGCTGGTATCGTAGCGGACTACTTCACGCTTAGTGTCGACTATGACTTAAATGAAACCGAAAAGTTTACTTCGTTCAAAGATAATGAACAGATGATTCGCGTTGGTACAGAAGTTGATGTTCTGCGTCAGCTACAGCTAAGGGCAGGGTACTACAAGAATTTGGCATACTCTGGTTCAGAAGGTACAGTCACTGCAGGTATTGGGTTGTCGCCACTCAATTTGTTCCAGTTAGATTTAAGTGCTAACTACACAAATGAAAATGCAATGGGTGCATCAATCAATTTCCTTGCTAGTTACTAACAGTCCTTATATAGTTCTGCTCCTAAATAAAGGAGCAGACTATGCTAAACGACTTACCAACCCTTTCTCACGAAGAACAACAGAAAGCTGTTGAACGAATTCAAGAAATGATGACCCAGGGCATCAGCACAGCACAAGCTATCAAAATCGTTGCTGAGCAAATTCGTGAAGAAATGAGTAATAAAGAAGAGTAGGGCATTAGCCCTTCTTTTTTAACACCTTAGCGCACTATAACTAAATATATTACCCTATAATATATTATCTCGTACATACCAATTCTTTAGTTACCCTAAACCCCGGACTATTCAAAACCATTAAATGCCTTTTATTCAGTAAGTTACGTTAGAGTAATCCACTTATCAGGCTTTTCTTGGCTTCTATTTGTAATTAAATTACAGCGAGCTCTGAAAGCAATACAACTATCATTTTGGGTGTCAGTATTTATGTCACCATGTCTAAGTAGTTAAATCTATGGCGTTTTTTAAGGATAGTGACGTTGTGACTTCCATTTTTAGTGGATCAGAGTGCGTGATTAGAAGCGTGACGGGAGCAGAATAATAAGGATTTCCTCGAAGAGCAGCGCGAGATAAGTAACGACGGTAATGTTCAAAACCGATACCGCGAGTGACTTACGACTGCTTAGAGAAAGCTTTTACTAGCCAGATATGTGCGGTTTAGAACAAGTAGTTAGGAAGCTTAGAAACGATACATATAACCTGAGAATGCGATTAATGGCGTTACTACAGAATGTGTTGTTACCGATGGTGAGAGCGCGCTTATAGGCCTACATAACGATTAGAATCCTAATGAGACAGTAAAGCTTTTGGCTTCTTTAGTCTGCGTTGAAAATCTAACGGCGGCTTAAATGGACAGTAGATATCGACAGGGTATTAATGGCGTCTTGATTGGGTATTGGCAGAGAGTTGAACGTGTAACTGCAGTCTAGTCAAGCGAGCTTTAGTACAACTTTGCGACTTGGTTTCGTCCGTTGTCTTTCGCTTGGTAGAGTGCCTTGTCTGCACGTTTAATTGCAGAACGTATCGATTCATGTTGCTTAAGCTGTGTTACTCCAGTCGAAGTCGTTACTTTAAGCGCTTTAGGCCAAACGCTTTGGTCGATTGCTAGGTATAGATTATTGATAGATTCGTTACACTGTAGCGCAGTTTGCTCCAGGCAAACTAAAAGGAACTCCTCACCACCCCAGCGATAAAGTAAATATTGCTCACCAAGACTCTCGTTAGCCGTTGCGACAAACTGAATAAGTACTTTGTCACCCACTTCATGGCCATGTTGATCATTGATTTGCTTAAAATGGTCTAAATCAAACAAAGCGATGTGAATGGTTTTTCCTTGCTGAGCTAACCATTCAAAATCATAGAAAGCATCTAAAGCTTCAGTTCTGTTCCTACAGCCGGTTAACGGATCGGTTGTAGCCTTTATCTTTAGCTCTTCAATTTCTTGAGTCAACGAACGTTGTTGCTGTGCGGCATCTGTTCTTGTTCTTCTGGCTAGATATAACGCACAAGATATATAGTAAATCGCATACAGCACCCATAAACTAATTAAGAGTTTTCCTAGTACAAACTTGTCGATCGTCTTGCCGTGAAAAACGATGCTTTGTACTGTCAGTTTATGGTGCCCATCAAGTGTGCTAGCACCAAGCCCTAACTCAACAGACACTGCGTTGGTAACGTCTACGGCGCTATTCGTAATAGGGTGGTTGTAATAGTCGATCCACCACAAAGGGACATTGAAATAATCTAAGTCGATGTGTTTTCTATCGGGTAACGAGAAATCTAAACGATTGAACTTATTAGACATAGCGTCACCTTGAACGCTGTAATTCTCGTCGTAATTTCGAATGTAAAAGCGAAACCTTGGCTGTTCTTGGCCTTCGTAATCCATATTGATGGTCACTGAGTCATACACTGAGAGATCCAGACCTTTACCTTCCGTAGAGATAACGAACTCAATCTCACAGAATGGCGAGCTATAGGTACGCTTAAAGTCACACTGTAACTCAATGGTGTCTTCTGACTTATACAGCACCCCTTTGGTGCCACCATTATGTTCTTGGTCAGTGTTAACGAGTGTAGGGAATCTGTCTGGAGTGATAACGTAGTTTTGATCCATGATCATATGGTAAGAGATAAACGACAGTAGAGTGGCAGCGAGGCAAAAAACCGAAAGGAATATATTGATTTGCCTGAATACGTTGTCGCTCAAAATGTTAATCATCCATACTGTAACTTTGTGGTTATGCGTGATGTCACCGCAAACAGAGATTCTATCGAGTATTCACATTCGCACTCAATAGTTAAAATTGAATTGAAGATTATACAGAAAAGTTAATGATTAAACTGATTTTTAGAACAAATTCTGTACGCATGGCGTTGGTTTTGAATGCTATTCACTCGATAAGTGTGGTTTTTGCGGGGGTATCAATTTAACTGTATATTTATACAGTTAAATTTAATGTGGTTCGGTTTGTCGTAATCAGAGTTATGTGTGCGAGTTTTATGGCTTGCTGTGACAACGAGTTATGAGGCCACTGTTACTGTTCATCAATTAAAGTGGAGGGCCGTTATGTTGCAGTGTCACTTTTTAAACTCAATTTTATCGAAAACTTTGTTGTCTATGAGAGCGTTCGTACCACTCATTTTGTCTTTCATTGCCAATTACGCGCCATACGTAGAACAAAGCTTCAATGCGCTGCAGGTTATCCCAAATCCGTATTAGTTTGTAGTGGGTGCTGTTGTGGTTGATACGCTAGGCATGCGCGCCATGGTGCGATACTTACTTGAATACTACGCATCTCGATGGAAAACGAAGTGATGGCGTACCTCGATGCGTTAATCATCGCTTTGATTACAGGTGGAGTCTCAAGCCTTGGCACTATTGCGGCTTTGAAAACGGACATCAACTGGATAAAACGAGTGCAGCAGACCAAGAGCAACGGATACGAAAACTGGAGGTACCGAATGAAAGGACACAAGTGCAAGGGCCGCCGACCAAACGGCCAACTTAAGAAAGGTTACACGCTAAAAAATGGACGCGTAGTGAGGGCGAATACCACACGAAAACGCTATAAGAAACGACGCTAACCTCACCAATAAAAGAGCCACTTTCTTATAAAAGTGGCTCTTTTTGCATCTCATCTATAAGTAATTAGACACTTAGCACTTAGTTTTACAGCTAATGATTTAAATCACTGTTATAAATAGGATTAATGGTTATAGTTATTGTTTCTAAACTAACTAACCAGAACACAGGGACTCTAAATTTAGTGCTCTCTATTTAATTGCGTTTTACACAAGCCATTAACATCAGTTTTGAGGTCAATTATGATTTTTCTGAATAAGTCGGGTTCAGTCCTACATGGTAGTGCGCTTTGCGATGAGTTAAAAGCGTTACTCATCGAGCACGAAGAATATTTAGGCTCATCTCTTATACCTGATTTATCACATATTAATTCTCGGGCAGAAAACCATACGGGTATTGATGTTTGCGATGTTACTTTTCTTGGCGGTAATGAATACCAACTTGATTATCAGTATCAGTGGTCAGTTTATAACGGTTGTGCCGACATGGATCTTGAAGGAGAAGAGGATTCTTGCATTTCCTTTACTCTTGAAATGGATGGTGAATTGGTATTCGATATTCTAGAGGTGGAACAACGCAACACACTCGAAGAGTTTTAGTGTTAATAAACGTTTAAGACAGTTTTTTTAACGTGTAATCATGCCTTATGGGATAGTTTGGAGTTATTTTGATACAAGTG
>NZ_JBFRVX010000405.1:0-8290 GCF_041475345.1 Vibrio sp. 10N.222.48.A3
GTTAATAACGGAGTCTCTTTGTTCTGTTGGAATTTGTTCAAACCAATATTTTGACATCTCTTGAGCTTGGCTTACCGGCTCTTGCTGAAGCGCGGGAACTGCAACTACAGGTGCGGCTGCGGCTACAGGTGCTGCCATAACAGATTTAGCTGTTGCGTTTTTATCACCCGTATTTACGATTGCTTCGATGTAGCCAGCAGGAATAGAAAACGAAATGCTGTTCGCATTTGAAACCTGGACATCAAAAATTAGATCTTTAAAAGGTGCTTCGTTGAAGATTTCATTAGATACAGGAAATTTCACATACTGTGTTTGAGTACATATATCGCTGCATGTTTCAGCTGAAGCCGCATAAGGTTTTAATGGCACTTTACCTTCAGAACCTTGAACTAAGACAGAGCGATACTCGTTGTAATTTTTAAAGTACTGAAGCTCCATCGTTATGTATGAATCAGGTACCGTTACAGTACTGTTTGGGGTAACGTAATTTAGCTCTAAAGACGAGTTAACTAGCTGACCTTGTCTAACTTCAAGCACATCAGGAGACAGCGACTCACCAACGACAATTTGGTAATTTTGCTTACTCTCTATTCTTTTAACAGAATCTGTAAAATCACTATTAGAATCTAATGTTGTACATCCAATTAAGAATAAAGGAATCGATGCTAAAACTATTTTTTTCATATTAACTACCTCGAGGGTTTCCCCATAATATTATTCGATGCCTTTTCTTTCTTAGGCTGGACCAGAAATGAATATGCGCCGACTAATTAGTCAGCGCATCTCTTTACTTAAAGCATGGTTTCAATTAGAAGCCGTACTCTAAACCAATACGTGTAACGAACGTATCTGTGTTAGCAATAGAACCTTTATCGTCAGCTTTGATATCACGCTGTGCAATACGGATGTAAGGAACAAAGCCGTTATGAACGTACATTAGCTGACCTGAGATTACGCTATCTTCATCAGCGTTTTTAACACCATCAGTTTCAGACTCTAGGTTAGCTGCGTAACCTAGTTTGAAGCCCCAAGGGCCGTTCCAGTACTGACCGATTACAGAGTATGAAGCCTGTTCAGACTTAGCGCCGCCTTGAACATCTGACTCACCCGCTTTGTAGGCTGCAGAAATACCGAAACCTGCTGGAAGTGACGCTTCAAAACCGATTAGATAACCAAATGTATCAGCCATTTCAGCAGAAGTTGCAGCAACTGCAGGAGTTGCACCGCCAAAGTTTACGCCATCACAACCCGTAGCAACTAAACATGTACCAGCAGCAGTTCCAGCTGTTGCAGCTGTTAGTTGACGATCTGATTCTGATTCAACAGCAGCGTGGAAAGTAACCGTATCAGCTAAACGGTAGTGAGCAGCCGCGCCGTAGAAGTAGTTATCTTTAACACTTGAGTCACCACGACCTGTTGCTAGGTTGAATGTAAAACCATTCAAGTCAGCAGAATCGTATCGAGCCATATCACCATGACGGTCACGGTTGTATTTAACATCGCCGCCCCAGTCCCATACTGCGCCCAAACCTGGGTTAGCATAAGGCCAGTCAATTACTTCATACATTGGCGTCAGCATACGACCAAAACGTACTTTACCCCAGTCACCTTGCAGGCCTAAGAACGTATCACGATTACCTAGTGTCGCACCGTCACCGTTTTCACCAACGTAACCAGATTCAATTTGCATGAATACGTTCACGTTCTCGAACATGTCTTTACTTGCACGGAAACCAATTCGAGATTCATTCTCGTAATCGTATCCCGTACCTGTATCAGTTTTTACGCCGTTTTTAGTTTTTTCTGAATCGTAGTTAACAACAGAGATTGCTGCTACACCGTAAGCCTGAACGTTAAAATCTGAGATAACACCAACTTGAGAAGATTCAGATGCGAATGCACCACTTGAAATCATCGCAACTGCAGCACCAAGTAAAGTACGTTTGAAAATTTTGTTTTCCATGGAATAAAACTCCTAAAAATGGATATAGCTGTTTGAATATTTCCCGCCTAAAGTTGGCCGCCGTAGAGAGAAATACCTTTTCTTGTTTGAGAACCCTGAAACACCGAATTCTCGATTTCCTTTCTGGTTATACACAATGTGCATCCATGCCAATAAGACTAACTTCACCCCAAAAAAGATCAATGAGAACTTAATTTTCATCTAAAAAAATATGAGTTGGTGCAAATTTATCATGTACTTAGTGATCCAGATCTACTAATTGAAAAAACCGAGGGGCAAAAGAGTAAAAACATTAAAAAACAAAAACTTACTAACACAGCAGCCTCTTAAAAATTGATATCACTCGCATTTAGCAAACAACTATAACAACATTTCATTAATGTTGAGCGTCATCACTGTCCTGATTTCATAGTTCGTATAGGAACAAATTTCTCAACAATTAAAAAGTGATTACTTTTATATCAGAAACGAAAAAGGCACTCCCTTGAAAGGAGTGCCTTTGAGCTTTTTTTATCTGTATTTACTTACGAAATAAGGGCTATTAGATCTTCTTCTGTTCTTATTTCGATACCTAAATCTTGTGCTTTAGTCAGTTTAGAACCAGCGGCTTCACCAGCAAATAAGATATCCGTTTTCTTAGACACGCTACCGGTTACTTTTGCACCTAAAGCTTGCAAAGCAGCTTTCGCTTCGCTGCGACCTAATTTAGAAAGTGAGCCAGTCAACACAACTACTTTGCCTTCTAACGGTAGCTCTTGATCATCCGCAACAGCTTCAATTGCAGGCCAGTTAACTCCAAGCTCGATAAGTTGGTCGACTACTGCTCTGTTTTTCTCTTGTGAGAAGAAGCTCGTGAGGTGACTTGCTACGATGTCACCAATATCTGACACTTCAACCAACTGCTCATGAGTTGCAGCTTGAACCAACTCTAGCGTTTTAAAGTGCTGAGCTAAGTTCATAGCCGTCGCTTCACCGACTTCTCGAATTCCTAAAGAATAAAGGAAGCGTGCCAATGTCGTGTCTTTCGCTTTGTTAAGCGCACTCACTACATTCTGTGCCGATTTAGGTCCCATACGATCAAGAACCGTAATCACGCCCGCGCTCAACTTAAACAGGTCCGCTGGCGTTTCGACCATTTCGCGATCCACAAGCTGTTCTATCACCTTTACGCCAAGGCCATCGACATCCAGCGCCTTTCTAGACACAAAGTGCTTAAGTGCCTCTTTACGCTGCGCCTGACACACTAAACCGCCAGTACAACGCGCTACAGCTTCGCCCTCTACGCGCTCCACTGCAGAATTACATACAGGGCAGGCGTCCGGGAACACAATGTCTTTAGCCGTCTCAGGACGACGATCTTGTACAACAGCTACAATTTGTGGAATGACGTCACCAGCACGGCGGATAATCACGCTATCTCCGACCTTCACACCTAAACGAGCGATCTCATCAGCATTGTGCAGCGTTGCATTACTCACCGTCACGCCGCCAACAAAAATAGGTTCAAGCTTAGCAACCGGCGTAATAGCGCCTGTACGACCGACCTGAAACTCAACATCATTGAGCAGAGTAATTTCTTCTTGAGCTGGGAACTTATAAGCAATAGCCCAGCGAGGTGCGCGTGCAACAAAACCTAGAGTTTCTTGTGCGGCAATGTCATCAACCTTAATCACCACCCCATCAATTTCATAAGCCAAGGTGTCACGACGAGTCATGATATCTTGGTAATAGGCTTTTACATCTTCAAGAGAACTTAGCTGCTTTGTCTCTGGGCACATAGGCAAGCCCCAAGCTTTCAGCTGCAGGAATCGTTGATAGTGGCTATTTGAAAGCTCAGCGCCTTGTACAACACCGACACTGTATGCGTAGAAAGCCAAGGGGCGTTTTGCTGTAATACGAGAATCAAGCTGACGTAAGCTACCTGCGGCGGCATTACGTGGATTCACAAAGACCTTCTCGCCCTTCTTCAATGCCATCTCATTCAATTTGTCGAAGCCCGCTTTTGGCATAAACACTTCGCCACGTACTTCAATACGTTCCGGCCAACCTTCACCTTGTAACTTAAGCGGAATCGAGCTGATCGTACGCACGTTTTCGGTAATATTTTCGCCAGTCGCACCATCACCACGCGTCGCTGCCTGTACTAAGGTGCCTTTTACATAGAGTAGGCTCACCGCTAAACCATCAAGCTTAGGTTCACAACAGAAGGTCTTTAGGTTCGCAGTTGGCGCTCGATCAGACATGCGCTTATTGAACGCATCTAAATCGTCATCAGAGAAAGCATTATCTAAAGAAAGCATCGGGATCTCATGGGTCACTTGAGTGAAGCCGTCTAGAGGCTGACCGCCGACACGCTGACTCGGCGAATCTACCGTCACAAGTTCTGGGTTCTCTTCTTCGAGCTTTAGCAGTTGTTGCATCAATCGATCGTACTCGACATCAGGGATCTCAGGGCTATCTTCTACGTAATAACGAACGGCATGATAGTGCAGAGTTTCTCTTAACTGCTCTAAGGTAACTTGAATCGATTCTTTCATATCATTCTCTGTCGTGATTGAAATATCAAAAAGGGCTCCCTTAGGAGCCCTTTTCTATAAATATAGATTATTTACAAGGCTAAACAATACGGCTAGGCGTTAGCTGCCGTCATAAAGTCTCGGATTTGCTTACGGTAATCAGACAAACGGTTTGGCGTCATTAAGTTACGTGACTCATCCAATACGTTTCCGCCCATATCGTCGGCAATTTTCTGTGCAGCACTCAGCATCACATTGAAGTTTTGATCAGCTTGACCATAACAAGGCAGCGTCATAAAGAACGAAATACCTTTTGTGGTAAAGTCAGCAGGATCGTCATGTTCTAGTGTTCCTGGCTGCATCATATTTGCTACGCTGAAAATAACTTTTGGCTCATCGCTCGCTTGTGCAAAGCAGTGATAAATCGACATTTCACCATAAGCTAGGCCGTTGTTCTCCATGCTACGGAAAAGTTCAGTACCCACAAATGGGATCTCCCCAGCACAGTGAACATTAAGAACAATGACTTCAAGGCCAAGATCTTCATCTGAATGAGCTTTTTCATCTAACTTACTTTCGTCAGCTAAATTAACTTCGTTACCCAACTGAGCTTCCCCAGCTAAGTTAGCATCTTTATCTAACTTAGTTTCTTCAACCGAAGTAACACTTTGTGCAGCAACCACTTCTTTCCCAATAAATGGTTCGCTTGGCGTTAAGCCTTCGCTAGAAAGTAGTGGATCAGCGACCGCATCAGAGGCTTCTTCAAACGAACCGTACTGCTCTTTAAAGCCTGCGTGATTTTGTTTTTGCTCGTCAGTCAATTCAAAGTTCGGAACTTCAGGTTCAACAACCTTCTCTTCCTCAACCTGTTCAAGCTCACCTTTAACTTCGATCGGGTCTTCAACACTGAAAGAAGGAAGATCATTCAATTCTATTTCGTCTTCGTGAGCTTCTTTTTGCTGTGGCGCTGACAATGGATCTGAGTCAATCAGCGGATCAGTTGCAGACGGTGAGACAGCAAAATCCGGTTCTTTACGCTCTTTTCGGATTATCTCAAAATCATCCTCAGGAGCGAATGAACGGTTTGGGATCGTTTCAGCTTCATCTAAGCTGTCATTATCAAGCTTACCAAGCGGCTTATCTCCAAACTTTGCTTTCCCTTCTTTCTTACTCGTCCATAGACCATGGAACAATAATGCGGCGATAGCTAATGCGCCAACAATAATGAGTACAAATCGCAATTCCTGCATTTTTCGCTCTCAGCTTTCTTAGTCAACTAGCTATAAAAACGCTGTCACTAAGTTAGGTTAATTTGGCTAATCTCACTACTCTATCAAAAGTAGCCACTGTTTTAGAACCACTTAATACAATTAGTTCATTACTTGGTGTGATTTTCACCACGCTTTTTTTCTTAATTTCGGTCGAGTACACTAGAGATGTTTGCTATTTAACCAAATTCACATGTGACCCAATTTAAATATGACTATTGAATCTGTTCCTCGCTCTGGCTTTGGCTATTTTATTTTCGGAATAAAAATTGCCTTATCGCCGAGTATCCGTAAGTTTGTACTGCTTCCTCTTATCGCTAACGTGTTACTTGTGGGCGGTGCTTTATTTTATATTTTCTCCAACTTAAACACTTGGATTGAAGGCTGGATTGGTGCATTGCCAAGTTTCTTGTCGTGGTTGTCATATATCCTATGGCCACTACTTGTGTTAACCGTTTTGGCCACGTTTTCGTATTTCTTCAGTACACTCGCTAACTTTATTGCCGCACCTTTCAACGGATTACTCGCGGAAAAAGTCGAAGAACTGCTGAGTGGTAAAAAAGTCAATGATGATGGTTTACTGGATGTACTTAAAGACACCCCTCGTATTTTAGCAAGAGAATGGCGCAAGCTTGTCTATATCCTGCCAAAAGCGATCGGTTTGTTCCTACTTTTGTTAATTCCAGCGCTAGGACAAACTGTTGCACCGTTTTTATGGTTCATTTTCACTGCATGGATGTTAGCTATTCAGTACGCTGACTACCCGTTCGACAACCATAAAATCAAGTTCGATGACATGAGAAATAATTTGAAACAAAAGCAAGGTAAGAGCTACAGCTTCGGCGCACTTGTTTCCGTGTTTACTACCATTCCAGTTTTAAACCTGATTGTGATGCCAGTTGCCGTCTGCGGCGCTACTGCAATGTGGGTTGCAGAGTTTAAAGACCAAGCCCTACGCTCTCGTCTATAGCTATCGCCTATAGTTCTACAGCCTGCTCTAACAACGCCTATCTTTTTGAAGTTCTGATTTCAATAAAGATAGGCGTGAATCCTGCGACATCTCTATATGATATAACTTTTTAATCCTTTTACCTTTTTTTCAACTTGTTTAATCTAAATTCAAGCTAAACAAACATCGAAAGACACTAGACGGTAAATTGGTAGATATACTACGTTTAGTTCTGTCATTAAATGAAGGAATATCGCATGAGCAAGATCTACGAAGACAACACCCTAACGATTGGTAACACACCTTTAGTCCGCCTAAACAAGGTAAGCAAAGGTAACGTCCTAGCTAAGATCGAAGCTCGTAACCCAAGCTTCAGCGTTAAGTGTCGTATCGGTTCAAACATGATCTGGGAAGCAGAAAAAGCAGGTACGCTTAAGCCAGGTATCGAGCTTGTTGAGCCTACCAGTGGTAATACAGGTGTTGCTCTTGCATTCGTAGCTGCAGCGCGCGGTTACAAGCTAACACTAACAATGCCTGAATCAATGAGCCTAGAACGTCGTAAGCTGCTTAAAGCTCTTGGCGCAAACCTAGTGCTAACTGAAGCACCAAAAGGTATGAACGGCGCGATTGCTAAAGCTGAAGAGATTGTTGCTTCAGACCCAGACAAATACCTACTACTGCAACAATTCAACAACCCAGCGAACCCACAAATTCACGAGCAGACAACTGGCCCTGAAATTTGGGAAGCAACAGATGGTGAGATCGATGTGTTTGTAGCCGGTGTAGGTACAGGTGGCACTATCACTGGAACAAGTCGTTACATTAAAGGTGAAAAAGGCAAAGCCATCACTTCTGTAGCCGTTGAACCAGCAGAATCTCCAGTGATTGCGCAGGCACTTGCAGGTGAAGAAATCAAACCAGCACCACACAAAATCCAAGGTATTGGCGCAGGTTTCATTCCTGGCAACCTAGATTTAGACATTATTGACCGTGTAGAGTCAGTAACTTCTGAAGAAGCAATTGAGATGGCTCAACGCCTAATGAAAGAAGAAGGTATCCTAGCGGGCATCTCATCTGGTGCAGCAGTAGTAGCAGCAAACAGAATTTCGGAACTACCTGAATTTGCAGGGAAAACTATCGTTACTGTACTACCAAGCTCGGGCGAGCGTTACCTTAGTACGGCCCTATTTGCTGGTATCTTTACGGAAAAAGAGAACCAACAATAATATGTGGTCAAATCAATTTTTCGTCCAAAAAAGCCCCATTTAGGGGCTTTTTTGTTGATCCCTGCCTCACCTTTGGTAATATCGGGTCTGTTTTATTTTTCGCTTCAAAATAAAAGAAGCAATAAACAAATTCTGAAAGTCATGAGTACTCAACAAAAGACGACCATGGCTGGATAAAAATTTATAACCAGTCTAAGTTCTAACACGAACATGGCGTACTAGCCTCTAGCGCATTTGAGCTAAAGCAGTTAAGCTAAATCTGGTTACAAACTTACAAAAAATAAATTAATTGGGGTATATAAAATGTACGAGAAGCAAGTAGAAATCACAGCAGAAAACGGTCTTCACACTCGTCCAGCTGCACAGTT
>NZ_JBFRVX010000406.1:0-3385 GCF_041475345.1 Vibrio sp. 10N.222.48.A3
AGGCAGAACCTACTCCGCCCGTAACATCGGTAAAAACACCACTACCAATCGTCATTAATCGAATCGCTTTATCTGATATCAAACTGAATATCTTAGGTCATGAAATTGAATGGGGTTTGTTCTCTACTGCCCTGAGTATGCAGGGGGAAAAGCTGACAGTATCGCCAACTTTATTCAATGATCTTAAGGTTAAACTTGCAGAGTCTACTGAAGATCCACAATCAGAAATAGTCGAGCCAGATACTGCAACTAAGACAGCTATCGAGTTGCCTGAAGTTTGGATTCCTTTGCAGGTTGTACTTGAGCGTTTTGATCTCAACCGTTTCACTCTAGAACAAGAAGCACCAATTGTTGTGAATCACCTCGGGTTAGAAGCTCGCGCGGGTAAACACACGGTTGACGTTTCCAGTCTCGAACTCGATATGCCACAAGCAAGCGCGAACCTAACGACGAAGGTTGAGCTCAAGGGCGGCTATCCGCTAGAGCTTTCTTTGGGTGCGTTGGTGAAAGAAACCGATCTTGCTGGTCAGAAACTGTCTCTGAAAGCACAAGGCAGCGTGGCTAAGTTAAGCCTAGAGTCTCAGTTCTCCGAATTGATTGAGGCAAAGTTGTCTGGGGATATTCAACCCTTAGAACCGACTCTGCCATTTGACCTTCTTTTAGAGGGAGGTAAAGCGCAATGGCCTTTGACAGGTAAAAGTGACTACCAAGCTGCAATTGAGAAATTCAAAGCCGATGGTTCATTAGATGGTTTTAATGTGCAGCTTAAAGCTGAAGCCGATGGTAAGGAGATACCTGCCTTAACAATAGATCTACAAGGTAAAGGCACCACGGAACAGATTGAACTTGAACGCTTGAAAC
This sequence comes from Vibrio sp. 10N.222.48.A3, assembly GCF_041475345.1. Classification (NCBI taxonomy): domain Bacteria; kingdom Pseudomonadati; phylum Pseudomonadota; class Gammaproteobacteria; order Vibrionales; family Vibrionaceae; genus Vibrio; species Vibrio sp. 10N.222.48.A3. The sequence continues at coordinate 862 of NZ_JBFRVX010000406.1, forward strand.
TGAATACCTTGGGTGGCGAACTAAATGGTGTAGTTAAAGCTAACTGGAAGAAGCTCGTTAATTGGCAAGCCGATGTGACGCTCAAAGACATACAACCGGGTCTGCAGTGGCCAGAAGCCGAGGGTAACATTAGCGGAAGCATCGTAACTTCGGGTGAACTGACACAAGCGGGTGGTTGGGCGATTGAACTACCTAAGCTCGATATCGAGGGGATCCTACGAGAATACCCTCTGGATATCAAAGGGCAGTTGTCAGCGTCAGATCGCAGCGCGAGCGGTGAACCTAAACTGAAAACCAGTGGTTTGAGCTTGGCTCACGGTGTTAATTCGATTAAGGCTCAAGGGCAACTGGATAAGCAATGGGGTATGGGCGTTGCGATTAATTTTCCACAGTTAGATAAGAGTGTTCCAGAGCTGACGGGTAAAGTGATGGGTAATATCCAGCTTAGTGGCCCAACGAAAGAGCCAAAGGTCGATCTCGCACTTAATGTTGATAAGGTCGATTGGAATAACGAAGCAACACTAGAATCCTTATCGCTTAATGGCTCAGTGGTTCCTCTGCCATTGCCTGAAGCTCAAGCCGATCTTGTATTGAAAGCTAAGAACTTAACCTATCAAGAACAAAATGTGGAAAGCATTGATTTAACCGTGAATGGCGGTGAGAAGCAGCATACCGTAACACTTGATGTGATATCCGATATAGTGTCGACCAGTTTGGCTATCTCTGGAGAATTGATTCAGAAGCCTTCTCTTATTTGGGATGGGTCGTTAGACAGAGTCAGAATTACCACTCAACAGGGGCCTTGGGTATTAGACCAACCCGTTGCGATTAAGGCGGATGTCGATAAGCAGTATGCCGACGTTCAAGCGCACTGTTGGAAGCAATCGGGTTCGAGCGTGTGTCTGGATGAGGATATCCGCGCTGGAAAGTCAGGTGAGGCCAAACTGGGCGTTAACCAATTCGACTTTGAGCAGATCCAAGCCCTCATGCCTAAAGAAACGCAATTACAGGGCTTAGTCAATGCGACCGCTTATGCCAAATGGTCGGAACAAGGTGAACCTGAGGTGACGGTAAGCGTCGATATGCCGAAAGGTCAGGCTGTTCAACAAGTTGGTGAGCCAATCACACTCGGTTGGGAAAGCGTTGCATTGAATGCCCAACTAAAAGACAACCAACTGAACGCCGACTTTAAGTTGGATGTGTCTGATAATGGTGACCTGTCTGGCACGGTGTCGTTACCAGACATTCTCGCAGAAGACAAAATGGTCGATGCGGCAATTAAGCTGACAACTTTCCATTTGGACTTCTTACAGCCAATCCTCGGCGAATACAGCCTGTTGAAGGCCGATCTTGAGAGTGACCTACAGGTAAAAGGCTCTTTGATGCATCCTCAAGTCTTTGGTCAATTCTCTGTTGATGGTATTCAAGTCAAAGGCGATGTCACACCAGTCGATATTAAAGATGGTCGTATTGACCTCGATTTTGACGGCTACAGCGCGAAGTTAGAGGCCAATGTTGAAACACCCGATGGTCACCTTGATATCGAAGGCTCCGGGGACTGGCAGGATCTTAAAGCATGGCACTCTAACGTTAGAGTGTTTGCTGATGAGTTGATGGTTGATATTCCACCTATGGTTAAGGTGAAGGTCGTGCCTGATATGACCATTGATGTCACGCCAGAGCTTGCAAAAATTACGGGTGATATCGCATTACCGTGGGGACGTATCGTTGTCGAAGACTTACCACCGTCAGCGGTCGGCGTCTCTTCTGATCAAGTTATCTTGAATAAAGATCTTGAGCCAGAGAGCGAAGACACGATTCCATTCAATGTGATGACCAATATTAATATCTCCATTGGCGATGACTTTAAACTGTCTGCTTTTGGTCTTGAAGGTGATTTGGTCGGCAAGCTCAACGTGGCTCAAAAAGACCAAGGTCCTTTTATCACAGGTGAGGTAAATATCGTCGATGGTACTTACCAATCCTTTGGACAAGATCTCTTGATCAAAGAAGGTAAGATTCTAATGAATGGGCCTCCGGATCAGCCATATGTAGCGATCAATGCGATACGTAACCCTGATAATACTCAGGATGATGTGACTGCTGGTATTCGAGTGACAGGCCCGGCGACAGAGCCGACCATCGAAATTTATTCTGATCCTGCGATGCCGCAAGCCAACGCGTTGTCTTATATTTTGCGTGGTCAAGATATTGATGGTGAGTCGAATGGTTCAATGACAACGACCTTAATTGGCTTAAGCTTGGCGAAGAGCGGCAAGGTTGTCGGCGAAATTGGTGAGGCTTTTGGCGTACAGGACTTGCAATTGGATACTGCAGGCTCTGGAGATGACTCCCAGGTTACGGTCAGCGGCTACATTCTCCCTGGTTTACAGGTGAAGTATGGCGTAGGTATCTTTAACTCGTTAGGTGAGTTTACTGTTCGTTATCGATTGATGCAGGATCTCTATGTTGAAGCCGTATCGGGGCTAGACAGTGCCGTGGATCTTCTCTATCAATTTGAATT
>NZ_JBFRVX010000407.1:0-5358 GCF_041475345.1 Vibrio sp. 10N.222.48.A3
GAACTAGACACAACGCACAGATAAGTACCATCTAACTACCCCATTTAACTAAAACCAACAAATTCTGTAGTTTACACCTCTTAATGAGCAGACAAAATCCGCGTTTTTGTAGCCCCACTGTCTCCAACTTTATAATAAAGCCTTTCAGTTCTTCCATTGAAACAAATTGAAAAAATGTTTTTGCCTTAAAAACGCCTGCAAGCCTTATGCTACCTAGCTTAACGAGGCATGAATTTGATCCTTCAAAATCACCCCTAGATCATTAAAACAATGACAAAAAATAGAATAGCCTATACCTTTCAATAAGTTAACACAAAGACGCCTAATCTTTAATGATCGTTTTTTTTCAATTTACTGAAAAAAACTGAAATAATTGAAATTTTATATTGGGCAATTTATGCCATTTCTAACAACTTTAATCTATCCCGAACCCCATATAGCAAAAGGCTTCGCACCCCGTCAGTAAGGCGCTCTAAGCCCTAGTTTTTCATAACTCAAAAACTGTAAAAAAAACTGATCGAAAAACGCGCAGGCGGGTGAGGAGAGTGCGGATTTTGTCATCCGGTCTAGGTGTTTCGTCGCTCTGTGGTTGCTGTTTTCCCTGTAATGGCGTTGTTCTCATTTTGCATTGATACAGGCATAAAAAAACGCAGCCGTTTGGCTGCGTTGTTTGTGAATGATTATCTGGGTTAACTGGTTTGTGTGATTGGATCGAGTCGCCCTTTCAACTCGGAACTCTCCGTACCATGCCCTCGAATTGCGCTCGCTTGAACTGGAGCTCTCGTTGTCGCAGGGCCAGCCGCGACTCCCTTGTGCGTATGCGTAGCTAATGTCTCGGCCAACTCTTTCACTACCTGCATGAGTTCAGACAAAAGAATCAAGACATTCTCTTGCTTAGAGCCTACCCATGTTTTGGGCGACTGCAACCATTGATGTTCAGCGGCAAAGCTCCTACGCACTTTTCCTATAGCCTCTACCAATTCGCCAGCAGTAGCCGTTTGTATATTACCCAAACTCCCCAACACAATATCATCACCAGCAAGTAGATTAATCGCACCCAATGCTTCTATGAGTTTTTTACCAATCACCTCTTCAACGCTGTGTTCATCGACAACTAGATGATGCTGTCCAAACTCACCACGATAACGTTCAACCTGGTCTATCTTTTCGAACGCTCTTTGTTTTTGTGTCTGGTCAGTTTGCTGACTTATGTTGCCCGCAGCATCGATTCTATTGCTAACTTCTTCACGTTGCTGCTGCAATTGCTCACCTGGCTCTATCGACGGCAACGCATAATCACGACCATAAACACCACGAACGATAGGTCTATCGTTTCGACCATACGCGAAAGCAATTTCGACTAACGTTCCCTCAAGTGGATAGGCTAACAAACCTGATTCATGTCCACTCATGTGAACAGGCAAAGGGATCGAACGATAGACAGGTACATTACTGTCTGGGTTTAAGTCTTCATCAAGCACCTGAACATCAACCGCAAACCTTGGCCGGAATGGGTCAGCGACTTGCCCTACTGTTACCTTGTCTCTCACCGCTTCAACTCGACCAAATTTTGGCAAATGAAAACCGGCGGCCAACTCTGGAAAGTTTTGCAGTGCTTCGCGTTTCTTTGGTGGAACTTCGGATTGTTCATTTTTCCAATAAGCGGTCATTTCATCTTCAATCAAATCCACTCGATTAACTCGCTTATCGTTCATGACCCTACCCGGCCTAAGCATTGGAAACGGTACAAAAGTGACACTGTTACCACTTTGGCGACTGGTAAACTCTTCCGGCATTGGCATCGGTTTGTTATAAAAATGACTATCTTGATACGACCCGAAATAAATCCTCTGATCAGCATCTTGAAACCAAACACAGTCGAGAATAGAAAACGCTTTGGCTACTTGTTCTAAACATTGATAGCCCGTTCCTTGGCAAACAAAGTTCGGGATAGTCGTTTTGATGTAATCAACCTCTGGCAGGTTGAACTCAAGCCCGGTTAACTCAGCAAGAACACCGATCACATCCTCTGCCGTTGGATGCTCTAGGCTAACGGCCCAGCGCTTAGACAAAATACCAACCAATTCTTTTGCCGTAATTTTATGGTAGCCATTTGCTGCGGGTTGCACTTTGTCGATATACCCCTCAAACCAAGGGGCGGTTTTGCTTTCGTATCCGATATCAAAACGCACTAATTCAAACAGCTCTGGCTTCTCTTTGGCTTCAATTTCGAAGATCGCAACACTGCCTAGTGATAACTTTAAACTCACCATGTTACTCACCAGTTTTACTTCTTCACCACTGATAAACAAACGTTTCTCTAACTTCATTGAGTTGCTTCCTCTGCGTTATTCAGAGCCTGTTTAAGTCTTGTATTTTCTCGCTGTTCAGGTTTACTTTGTTCTTTAGCGCGTTGCTCTTTTTGCTCTCCCACACTGTTGTGTTCCCGCAGCTCAAAGGAAACATTCCAGGCCTGCAGTGTTTCATGCTCTCTTGCGTTGATACGACCAGTAAATTTCACATTGCGAATTTTAAGCGCCAACGCAATGTCGTTACCGATTCGATAAACTCTTCGCGTGTTGGTTTCATCTTTACTCGAAGCAAACGAATACAACTGAGTCAGCGTTTCTGCACGCGTAAAAGGAACACGACCACTAAAGGTCAATTTTTTGCCTTTATCGCCTTGCTCTGCCGTATCGGTTCCCGATGATTGACCGCTCATGTCTTGGTCTTTTAGCTCCATCGACATTTCAACTTTCATTGAATCCAAGTTAACCGGCACACCATCAAGAGCTAACATAGCAACTCCTCAAAAAAGGTCATGGGTTCATGACTAAGCAATAAGCTCACCACTGTGAATTGATGATGGTTTGGCGTATCCGCTTTGTTAAGCTGTGTTGCAATACTTTCTGCACTCCCAGTAGCGGAGAAAACATAAACATTTCCTTTTAAGTTTTTCAGCGCATTTATCTGGGTTTTAATATCACCCAACTTATTGGCTCGCTTAGCCGCAAGTGACTGTAATTTCCCAATTACATGACTTTCATCATCTGCTAAAGATTCTATTGTCGCAATTTGTGCCCCTTGCCAATGCAAAGCGTCATACAATGGTTTGGGGTTGAGTCTTGCCAAAGGTTTAAAACGAAGCTGGGTGATTGCAGCAGGTTGATAAAGTTTGTCGGTTTCATTGGTCACCTGTGCCTGAGCTTGCCTAGCCACCTGAGCCCAATCAGACAGAGGGAACACAGAAACAAGATCACTTAACTGGCTAGCAAACTGGGCTAACTGCGAAGCTGTCACCATAAACGCCACACAATGAAGATTGCCAGTTGGTCGGTGCTTATCTGCATGGTCACGAAGTTTGCCAGATAACACTTTAACTGCAGACTGTGGATTTAAGTAACTACCTGAGTCCAACTTAGTCCCCACTTGAAACTGGTAAGGCGTCGCAGTTAATACGGTTCCAGTTTTCAACAGAGAATCAAGTTCATCGCGTAGCCTAAGCAAAGCACTCGCTTCTTCGCTTAAAGAGTGACGCCCATAACGAATGTCACTCTCAAGGCTGGTCAATCGGCTAACCGCATCATTCATCGTGGCACCGATTTGGTTTATCACCTGCTCAGACTCGGTTTGAATTGATTGCGAGCAGCTAGGCCAGCTGAGCGGGGATTGTTTCCACATAGTGCTTCTCCCTTCGAAAAGCGCTTACTCTGGGCGTATTGGCTTTTTATCTGCCATGTGTAAGTCACCGGAATCAGAGTGAGAAACAAAGTCTCGACATAAAATAGCGTACTGATTTATTTCATCCAAAGTGGCTACCGCTCGCTTGAGGTCTCCCGTTTGGTGGTAGGCTCTCTGAATGTCACACCAATTTAACTCATCGATAGCCCATTGTTGTGCCTCTGCTAACTCATCTCTTTGCTCGGCCATTTCAAGCGCGTCTGATTCAGATATAGGTGTTAACCCTTTCTTAGCTAATTCGGGGGAGTCATACGCTCGAATAATCCCCTTTTTATCAACAAAGTAATTCATAACAGTTTCCTCAACGGAGTTCTGACCAAGTATACAAACGATATAAAGAACTATTGGCCATTAACCAATACTCAGAGCCTGGTGGGATAATCACGTCGATGATGTAACCTCTATTGCCTGGATAATAAATACCAATGGAAAAATTCTCATCATCAACATAAAATTTTGCTGCTTCACCTGTTTGAGTCAAAGACCTAAAACTAATATGCACTTGAATCGGAAAGTTATTGGTGTTGGTGTATCGAACATTGAAAACGCGCGTGGTGAGCGTTCGGCGATGACACCATGTTTGTCCTGAACTAAAACCAGACTTGAAATTGCTTAGAGCCTTTTGAGTAATGACGAGCTCAGAGCTTGTTCCATTGGGGCTATCGGTGAAGAACTTTTTTATTCCTCGCCAAAATTGCGGTATTTTTATGTGTTTATTAACCATTGATTCGCTGTCAATGTCTTCATCTGTAGCGGCATTACTCTTTGGCTCAGCCAGTGCCAAACCACCTTTAACCCGCCAATCAACCACTGAACCATCAGCATTTATTCCGGCCAATTTTGCGACGTAGTGCTGCTCACCATTCTCATCGACATAATCGGTTAGCTCGGTTCTAGAAACTAAAATAGTAACTTTGTTTTCCCAGACTGACAGCGCTGTCCCTTGACGAACTACATCGACATATAAGCCATTTGGTTTAGTCGTGATGGTTTGCAGCACTTCCCCATTCAACACCCCTCGTAAACCACCAACATAAACAACACCAGAATTCACTTTGTATTTATTCGGATCAGCTTGTTGGGTAACGTCAACCCCCACAATAAAAGCAGTGTGTCCATAATTATCGAAACAAACCAAACGATGCTCTTCTTCCATCCCTTTCAATCGTGCGTGATAGTCAATCTGCCACGTTGAAGCATCAATTGTAATTCCGGCAATTTGAGCGGCTCCGTCATAGGCTTGTACCAATGACTTAGTGCTCACCATGCCATGTTCCTTGGTCTCATTCGCTTTATGCACCACCATTCCACAAGAGTTCGGGGCATTCTTATCACGTAAATAAATCGAGTTGAAAGTAAACCTTGAAACCGTACCAGGGATCACAACTGAATACGCCAGTGCATTGTTACCCAGTTTGCCCACTTGCTCGATGTCTTGTTGGTAAACCCAGAGCGAAGCATCCGGCAAACCATTTTCACGGTCAATTGGTTGGCTTGGATCTAACCTCGGAATGTACGCAAAAATCATTTCATTCATGTCTGGTGCCTCACCAGCACTCATTTGATTTTGCAAATAACGCTCGAATTCGAGTGGGATTGCCGTTTGGCTCATTGGGT
>NZ_JBFRVX010000408.1:0-2012 GCF_041475345.1 Vibrio sp. 10N.222.48.A3
GTCTAACCATCCTCATAAGAATCATCTATTCGCTAATCGTGAGAAGCAAAATGCCGATGGTTTGAATAACCCGTTCATTAGCGAAAGTAACTTCTTTAGCTTTTTAGACCAGCAAGAAGCCTTAGCGAAAGAGAAACTCAGTGAAGCACAACAGAGGAATAAATCGAAAAGTTCATAGTAGACGCTCGCTTAAGTATAGATACGGCTAACGCGAGCCATTCGCAGTTTATACTTGTTGGGGAATGAAGAGGTCGCAGCTCGCTTATGTGACTTTCTAGTATCAGCGGCGAGCGAGACATGCTTGGTGTCGGAGAAAACCGTTCAGTATTGGCGCAATGCCTTGGAAGGTTAGGGTTTTTCTATGTAGAGCTTCCGGCACTGCACACAATTGATTCTCAATGCGCGGCATTTTCGTTCAATGCCGCTTTCTCTATATTCAACATTTGAATGCAATTTGTGGAATATATCAAAATTAATTAAATTGATAGTAAGTTATTACTTTTCATTATGTTAGGGTTCTTTTCTTTAGGTCATCTGATTAGGAAGAGGATAATGAAAAAGGGATTTGTGATAGCGATGTCAATCGGCTTTGTTGTCTTCTCCCTTGTTGGTCGTGCTCTTCAGTGGTTCGGGTCTAGTAATTCCGAGTTGTTTCCTAAACTTCCTGATATTCCCCAATTTGTTCCTTCTACCGATTTCGACGGTGAGTGGCTAGGCCGTCGCATTAACACCACTGGCAATAATATATGTGAACGCACAACTATTACCGGAACCATTCGTGAGGGCAAGGCAACCCTAAGGCTTACCTACAACGGAACACCGTTAGAGGGCTGGATTACTGTGAAAGCGGCGACTTACGTTTATATGCCAAACATCGCCGATGGGATTATCGTTTTTCAGCACATGGAAGTAGCAATAGATTTGACGGCCCTTGGCACTTAACCAATGGCCCGTGCCAAGGGAGTTGGTTTATAGAAAAGGTCGATGGCAAGTAGGGCCGTCAACTTATTATATACTTGGAATAACTTAAACAATATCCACACGCATGTGTACGATTTAGTTTAAAGATATAGATAGGAAAACCCATGAGGATTGTGATTTTTATCGTTACAGTGATTTTAGTTAAATCAATTGAAGCAAAGTTTGGGCACACCTATAACATCTTTTCAGATCCACTTGATATCAAGTTAGCTGCTCTCGATTTTGTCTTGTGGGTTTCAGTCTACTTTGGTTTATCTTTTGTTTATGAGAAGGGCAAAGGTATCCTGACTAAAATGGGTAAAGTTAAGAGTCCATCGAGTAATTTGCCCCCACATTAAGCTGTCATAATGTAATCTGCATATTGTTGGTGATATGAGTCAAGAGTTGAAAGCGGTTTGAAGAAGGGATAGCTATGAATGGAAAAATTGTTCGCTGGGTTGATGAGAGAGGTTTTGGCTTCATCAATTCAGATGAATTAGAGGGAGATGTTTTTGTTCATATATCGAAGTTTACGGACGGTTATCGTCGTCCTCAAGTTGGGGATGAAGTTGAATTTCAATTATCGAATAGTGGCTCTAAACTCAGCGCTTCGAGTGCTCAACTAGTTGGTATAGAAACATCCAAATCTAACCCTCTTTCAATTATTTTGTCTGCACTTTTCGTCGGGCTTATTGGCGCAGGTTTGTATCTTTTGGTATTGGAGCCTAAGTTAAATCCTGCATATGAGAATATGGGATTTAGTTGCCAAGGTAAAACGCATTGTAGTGAGATGCTATCTTGCGATGAAGCAAAGTTTTATTTGGCAAACTGTCCCAATGTGAAAATAGATGGTGATCGTGATGGTATTCCTTGCGAGAGTCAGTTCTGCAGTCACTATTGATGCCTGTTTACTAGTCATTCAAAATAGACAACTAAAAGGACATTACATGGAAATCAGAGTAGGGACATTACCTGATATTGCAGGCATCACCGATATCTTCAACTTTTATATTGAACATACCAATGCGCGGTTTGAAGAAGAGAAGTTGTCG
>NZ_JBFRVX010000409.1:0-5323 GCF_041475345.1 Vibrio sp. 10N.222.48.A3
TTCAAAACTTTTTTCAAGTGCTTAGCTTGGCTAATTTGACCTGCTGATTCGTTTTGGTTTCTTACGAAGCCATCCCGTGTCAGCGAGGTGGCATTATAGAGATTTCGATCACACTGGCAAGCCCTTTTTGAAGTTTTTCTTACTTTTTTGATTGTTCGAGCGTTTTTTGTTCAAAACACCCCATTTTCACTAGTATTCCCCTTAATTAACGGCTTAAGGTGCCTATATAAAGGAGGATTTATGAGTTCAATACGCAGTTATAAAGGAATATCCCCTCAGATAGGGCAAGGTGTCTATATAGATACAAGTTCGGTACTGGTTGGTGATATCAAAATCGGTAATGACTCTAGCGTGTGGCCTTTGGTTGCAGCTCGAGGGGATGTGAACCACATTCATATTGGAGAGAGAACGAATATCCAAGATGGTAGTGTCTTGCACGTCACCCATAAGAATGCAGAAAACCCTGAGGGTTACCCTCTATTAATAGGCAATGATGTCACTATCGGTCATAAAGTAATGCTGCATGGCTGCACGATTGAAGATCGTGTACTTGTGGGTATGGGAGCTATTGTGCTTGATGGCGTGATTATTAAAGAAGAAGTGATGGTTGGTGCTGGTAGCTTAGTGCCACCGAACAAGGTACTTGAAAGCGGTTATCTCTATGTAGGAAGCCCGGTAAAACAAGCACGCCCATTAAACGATAAAGAGCGTGCTTTTTTACAGAAGTCAGCTGACAACTATGTTCAGAATAAAAACGACTATCTAGACTCTGTACTTCCAGTCTAAAGCGCTTTGATTTGGATCCGATTAGAGGAGTCATACTCCTCTTCTTCTATTAACTCTTCAGCTAGCTCTTCAATATCGAAACGTAACTCTGAAAAGATAACTAAAGCTTGATCGCCTTCTTCTATATCTTTGCCTGCCAATCGAGACAACTCTTCAATAGACATTACACACTCAATCAGTGCACCCGACTGCTGTGCTGGGAAGGTGATTGATTGATTCTCTTCATCCCAATCTTGGATATCAGAAAATAGAATTGATTGATTCATTTTTTATAAACACCTCATTACATCTCTAGGTTTTTACGTAATTCTCTTAAAATCTGTTTTGTTCCCGGACGAAGACCACGCCAAAGCATAAAGCTTTCTGCTGCCTGCCCCACCAACATACCCAAACCATCATAAGCAGCATGAACACCATTATCTAATGCCCATTGATTAAATACTGTGGTTCCCGATCCATAAACCATGTCATAAACGGCGCTAGTAGAATTGAAAATAGCATCAGACACTTCAGGAAGCTGCCCACTTAGACCAGATGAGGTCGAGTTAATAATGACATCAAAACCTTCATTAACATCACTTAACCCTATACCTTTGATATTTCCATGCGACGAAAACATCTCAGCCAGAAGTTCAGCCTTGGAGCAGGTTCGATTAGCGACCACCAGCTGTTGTGGCTTTTGATCGAGAAGAGGTTGAATCACTCCTCTCGCAGCACCACCAGCGCCAAGAAGAAGAACGCGAGCTCCTTTTAACGCAACTTGATGTTGAAGAAGGTCTTGAACTAAGCCTTCACCATCGGTGTTATCACCAATGATCTCTCCATCATCTAGCTTCTTAAGTGTGTTTACGGCACCTGCTAGTTCAGCTCTCTCAGTCAGGCGATTAGCGAACTGATAAGCATCTTCTTTAAATGGCGCAGTGACATTACACCCTCTCCCACCTTCACTAAAAAATGCTTGAGCAGCAGTGATGAATTCACCTTGTTCTGGCTGGAGTGCTGTATAGGTAAGTTGTTGGCTGGTTTGGCGAGCAAATAATGTGTGAATGAATGGCGATTTGCTTTGCCCAATAGGGTTACCGAAAACGGCATAACGATCTACTTGCTGTGTCATATCCTTACCTAACAGAAATAAAAAAGGGTCATCTATATAGATGACCCTATCACTATCCCTATAAGGAAGGAAGAACTACCAAACTCGAGGCTTTAGGTAGTCGCTATAAAGCCGAGCTTCTGGTGAACCCGCTTGTGGTTCGTAGCGGTATTCCCAACGAGCCAATGGCGGCATCGACATTAATATAGACTCTGTGCGACCACCGCTTTGTAGACCAAATAAGGTGCCACGGTCATACACTAGGTTAAATTCAACATAGCGGCCACGACGGTATAGTTGGAAGTCACGCTCACGTTCGCCATAAGGTGTCTCTTTGCGTCGTTCTACAATTGGTAAGTACGCCGCAGCAAAGCCTTCACCGACCGCCTGCATGTAAGCAAAGCTCTTATCGAAGCCCCACTCATTTAAGTCATCAAAGAACAAACCACCCACACCGCGTGTTTCGTCTCGGTGAGGCAGATAGAAGTATTTATCACACCACTCTTTATGCTCTTGATAAACATCATCACCAAACGGCGCACAAAGATCTTTAGCGGTTTGATGCCAAGATTGGCAGTCTTCATCGAAAGGATAAAATGGCGTTAAATCAAAACCACCACCGAACCACCAGATAGGGTCTTCCCCTTCCTTTTCAGCAATAAAGAAGCGTACGTTGGCGTGTGAGGTTGGGATGTATGGGTTTTTAGGGTGGATAACTAATGAGACACCCATTGCCTCAAACTTGCGTCCAGCTAATTCAGGGCGATGAGCCGTGGCTGAGGCAGGCATTGCCTTACCCGCTACGTGAGAGAAATTAACCCCACCTTGCTCAAATACCGCACCATTGGTCATCACACGAGTTCGACCACCGCCACCAAGGCGTTCGCCAGGTTCACGTTCCCATGCATCTTCTTCAAACAGTGCTGCGCCATCAGCTTGCTCAAGCTGTTGGCAAATCGAATCTTGTAGGCTCAGTAAAAACTGTTTTACTGCTTCTTTATCAATTGCTGACATCTTTCTTCCTCTGCAGGGTTTAACCCTGTCTTAATATTTTCGACGTTTTTGCATCTCTAATTTCGCTTGGCTTCTCACGACCACCCGTTTGACCTTCTAAAATAGCCACCAAATGTTGACCCAGTTGCTGTTGAACTTCTTCAGTCGTCATACAAGGCGATTCACCTGTCAGGTTAGCACTGGTCGAGGTTAACGGCTTACCGAATTCATTACACATTCTTTGAACTAAAGGGTGATCCGTCACTCGCACCGCGATGGATTCAAATTGGCCACTGACCCAGTCAGTTACTTTACTGCTGGTTGGCATTATCCAAGTCACTGGTCCCGGCCATGTCGCTTTCACTGTTGCCAACTGCGCTTCCGTCAACTGGCTTTCATCAATATAGGGCAGCAACTGCTCGTAACTCGCTGCAATTAGGATCAACCCTTTCTCCATCGGCCGCTGTTTTAAATCGAGCAATTTCTTAATGGCTTGTGGATTATCGGGATCACAACCGACCCCAAAAACGCCTTCAGTCGGGTAAGCAATGACTTCACCTTGTTGCAATGCCTGCAAAGTATGTTGAAAGTTATCCACGGGTTGCCTCATAAATTCTGTTATCGAACTCGCTAAGTGTACAAATTATCATTCACTGTGACTAAAGCTATTTGTTTATAAAATGTATCAATTAACAACTTAGACTGACGCAAACGTTTTCCTTAAGCAATTTTACCCGTATAATGCGCGCAAAATATCTAATCACTAATTAAATCGTACCTGAAGGAGTTTGAGATGACTGTCGGTATTATCATGGGTTCTAAATCTGATTGGCCAACAATGAAGCTAGCTGCAGAAATGTTGGATCAGTTTGGCGTGGCGTACGAAACAAAAGTGGTTTCTGCTCACCGCACACCTCAGTTGCTTGCAGATTACGCAACCAGTGCGAAAGAGCGCGGTATTAAAGTGATTATTGCGGGTGCTGGCGGTGCAGCTCACCTTCCGGGCATGGCAGCTGCTTTCACAAGCGTCCCAGTTCTTGGTGTTCCTGTTCAGTCTAAAGCACTGAAAGGCATGGACTCACTGCTTTCTATCGTACAAATGCCAAAAGGTATCGCGGTAGGTACTCTGGCTATCGGTGAAGCTGGCGCTGCCAATGCAGGCATCCTAGCCGCTCAAATCATTGGTACACACAATGAAGAGGTGATGGCGAAAGTAGAAGCGTTCCGCTCTGAGCAAACAGAAACGGTTCTTGCTAATCCAAACCCTGCAGAGGACTAATTCCAATGCATGTTCTTGTGTTAGGCGCGGGCCAACTTGCTCGCATGATGTCCCTAGCTGGGGCACCGCTGAATATTGAAATTTCTGCTTTTGATGTTGGCAGCAAAAATATTGTTCACCCATTAACGCAAGCGATTCTAGGCAACGGCTTAGACAATGCGATTGAGCGTGCGGACGTCATTACTGCTGAATTCGAACATATCCCTCACGATGTTCTTGAGGTATGTGAGCGCAGCGGTAAGTTCTTACCGACAACAGAAGCAATCAAAGCTGGCGGTGACCGTCGCCTTGAAAAAGCCCTGTTAGACGAAGCAAACGTGAAAAATGCTAAGTACTACGAGATTAACTCTCGTGAAGACTTTGACGCTGCGATCGCTCACGTTGGCTTACCAATGGTATTGAAGAGCACACTTGGTGGCTACGATGGCAAAGGCCAGTGGCGCTTAAAGACATTAGATAATGTTAACGCGACTTGGGCAGAAATGGCTGAGTGCATCGCTGCAACAGACAACCAAGCGATTGTTGCTGAAGAGTTTGTCCCGTTTGACCGCGAAGTATCACTGGTGGGTGCTCGTGGCGCTAATGGCGAGATTCAAGTGTACCCACTGGCTGAAAATGTTCACACCGACGGCGTGTTGAGCTTATCGACAGCGATTGATGACATTGAACTGCAAGAGCAAGCAAAAACCATGTTCACCGCTGTTGCAGAACGTTTGGATTACGTTGGCGTGCTAGCGTTAGAGTTCTTTGATGTTAAAGGTTCACTGCTGGTTAACGAGATTGCACCACGTGTTCATAACTCTGGCCACTGGACACAGCAAGGCGCTGAAACTTGTCAGTTTGAGAACCACCTACGTGCTGTGTGCGGTATGCCACTAGGCAGTACTAAACTGATTCGCCCAACCGCAATGATCAACATTCTTGGTGAAGATACCCTACCTGAGGCTATTCTGGCTCAAGGTGGCTGTCATGTTCATTGGTATGGCAAAGAGAAGCGTGCAGGTCGTAAGATGGGCCACATTAACGTGAGCGCTGACTACAACGCAGAGCTGCAAAGAGCGTTATGCTCACTGGCAGACATTCTCGATAAGCAAGCCTACTCTGCTGTGCATGAATTTGCTGAGCAGATGAAGTAAATCTACATTGCTTGATGGATATAGAACGTTTATTGG
>NZ_JBFRVX010000410.1:0-1274 GCF_041475345.1 Vibrio sp. 10N.222.48.A3
CCAGAGTAATTATGATGATTCCATTTTTAGACTTAAAAAAAATTAACGAAAGATACAAAGACGAAATTAAGGCTTCCTTTGACAAGGTTATTGACTCTGGTTGGTATATCATGGGAAATGAGCTCGAGCAGTTTGAAAGAGAGTTTTCAACTTATTGCCAAACGAAGTTTTGTATTGGTGTCGGCAATGGGCTAGATGCTCTAACGCTTACTTTGAAAGCATGGAAAATTATGGGGTTAATCGATGATGGTGATGAAGTTATTGTCCCTTCTAACACTTTTATTGCATCGGTGCTTGCTATTTCGGAGTGTAATTTGACTCCTGTATTAGTTGACGCAGACCCAAATAACTTTAACATCGATGTTTCCAAAATCGCTCAAAAAATCACATCAAAGACCAAAGTCATACTTCCGGTACATCTGTACGGTCAATTAGCTCCAATGAAAGAAATTTGTAAGCTAGCTGAAGATTATGACTTGTTGGTGCTAGAAGATTGCGCACAAGCACATGGAGCTATGATTGATGGGAAAAAAGCGGGATCTTGGGGTCATGCTGGTGCCTTCAGTTTCTATCCAGGGAAAAACTTAGGGGCTCTAGGTGATGCCGGTGCAATTACAACAAGTGACGAGAAGCTAAAGGAAATAGTTTCTGCATTAAGAAGCTATGGCTCTCACATAAAATATGAGCACATTTACAAAGGTGTGAACAGTAGGTTGGATGAAATACAAGCGGCTATTTTAAGAGTTAAGCTTAAGTACATTGATGAAGATATTAAAGATCGTCAAAGGGTTGCACGTTATTACATTGACAATATTAATAATGATTTAGTAAAACTCCCTGAATGGGAATATGAAGAAAGCCATGTTTTTCATTTGTTTGTTATTAAGACATCGGAACGAGAAAAGTTGAGTGAATACTTGTTAGAAAATGGTGTTCAAACTCAAAAACACTATCCTAAATTTGTCAATGAACAGGTAGCGTACGCCGAAATAGATCATGAAAATGAAGTTAGAGCTATTTGTGATGATATTTTAAGTCTACCGATAAGCCCTATTTTGACTGAATCAGAGCAAAAGCATGTAGTGAACCTGATCAATAACTGGTCTAATTAATTATGAACGAATCGAGTCTTCCTCTAATTTCAATATGCATGGTTACTTATAATCATGAAAATTATATTTCAGATTCTATTGAAAGTTGTTTATCTCAAACTTATAAAAACTTTGAGCTAATTATTGTTGATAATAACTCTACAGATGGTACTGTTGAAATAG
>NZ_JBFRVX010000411.1:0-3341 GCF_041475345.1 Vibrio sp. 10N.222.48.A3
CCTTGCGCCTTCTAACCTAACTATGTGGTCTGGTTCTAAGTCTCTTGAAGCAAACGACTTCTCTGGTAACTACATCCACTACGGTGTACGTGAATTCGGTATGACGGCTATCATGAACGGTATCGCTCTGCACGGTGGTTTCGTACCATACGGCGCAACGTTCCTAATGTTCATGGAATACGCTCGTAACGCTATGCGTATGGCTGCTCTGATGAAAACTCAGAACATCCAAGTTTACACGCATGACTCTATCGGCCTAGGCGAAGATGGTCCAACTCACCAACCAGTTGAGCAGATCGCTTCTCTACGTCTAACTCCAAACATGAGCACATGGCGTCCATGTGACCAAGTTGAGTCTGCAGTGGCTTGGAAACTAGCAATCGAGCGTAAAGATGGTCCTTCTGCACTTATCTTCTCTCGTCAAAACCTTGCACAACAAGATCGTGACGCTGAGCAAGTAGCAAACATCGCTAAGGGTGGTTACATCCTGAAAGATTGTGAAGGCAAGCCAGAGCTTATCCTTATCGCAACGGGTTCTGAAGTTGAGCTAGCGGTTAACGCTGCTGCTGAGCTAACAGCTGAAGGTAAGAAAGTACGCGTAGTTTCTATGCCTGCGACTGACGCGTTCGACAAGCAAGACGCGCAGTACCGTGAGTCTGTACTTCCATCTGACGTTACAGCACGTATCGCTGTAGAAGCTGGCATCGCTGACTTCTGGTACAAGTACGTTGGTTTCGGTGGCAAGATCATCGGTATGACAACGTTCGGCGAGTCTGCACCAGCAGGTGAGCTATTCAAGATGTTCGGTTTCACTACTGAAAACGTAGTAAACACAGCGAAAGAGCTTCTAGCTTAATCTTGATTAAATTGCCTCGCCCTTAAATGGGTTGATGCATAATTAGTTCTACAATACCAAGCGTATAAAGTGAAACTAAAAGGCCTGACTTCGATAGTCAGGCCTGATTACCGCTTAACAGAAATGTCCAACGTTACAGGATCATTTCGCATAGCTGGCTTTTTGTTTACCAGAACCTTAATTCTCTACTTATCACTCCACACAGCCATTTCGTTACCACTTGGCTCTCTAAAATGGAAACGCCGCCCACCGGGAAAGCTGAATATCTCACGGTTTATCTCTCCACCAGCATCCAACACCTCACGCACGGTTTGCTCAAGATCTTCGCTATAGAAAACCATCAACGCCGCACCACTTTCAGCATTGGACGCTAGATCCGCTAAATAGAACCCACCCATTAAGCCTTTACCTTCAAAAGCTGAATACTCGGGACCATAGTCTTCAAAGATCCAACCAAACACGTGGCTGAAAAACGTCTTAGTGGCGGCGATGTCTCGCGCTGCAAATTCAATATAGTTAATAGAGCCGTGTTCCATAGCGGATTCCTTCTGCTTTATACGTTTGCCTTGTGATATTAAGGCAGGGCTTGAAGATCTAATCTTAGACAATTACGCCAAGTGACATCACTTTTTACGAACGACAGGGTAATCAGAGCCATGCAGTTCTTGCACAAAGCCAGAACCATCGCCACTGTGCGTTATCCATACTTTTTCTTTTGCTCGCGTCATTGCCACGTAAAACAAACGACGCTCTTCCGCATAAGGGAACACATCCGAAGATTCAGTCAACGCGCCATCAATGTGCAATTGTTTCTTCTTCGCGGGGAACTGTCCTTCATCAACGCAAAGAATAATCACGAAATCCGCTTCTTTACCCTTACTCGCGTGACAAGTCATGAAGCTGATATCAATTGAGGTATAGATCTTTTTCCAGTCTTCCAACAGCTCTGGTTTGTGGTAATGATTTCGCCCAAGCAACATCACTGATTTATTGGCTTTACCTTTTGCTTGCCTGTTTATCTGATCGAGGATCTTCTCAACTTCTTTGCTTGACGCACTATAAACCGACTTCTGCTTCTGTTGTTTGAAGCTGTTGAGCTCTTTTGGTAGTTGAATCGGGTTTTCCTGCACAAAGCGATTGGCAACCGAACCTAACTGATTGTTAAATCGATAAGTCGTATCTAGATGATGAATTGTCGAGCTCTCAAAACGATCTTTAAAGCCCGTCGTTAGATCAACATCTGCACCCGCGAACTGGTAAATTGACTGCCAGTCATCACCTACGGCAAAAATAGAAGCTTGGTGCTGCGCTTTCGATTGATTGCACAAGGCTTCAACCAAGGCTAAACGATCTGGTGAGATATCTTGATATTCATCGATCATGATGAACTTCCAAGGCGAAATGAATTTCCCCTTCTCGACATACTGTGTCGCTCGGCTGATCATGATTGAGAAGTCGATATGATTCTGTTCTTTCAATTCCTTTTGCCAAGCGGTTACGCATGGCCAACACAGTGAAAGCTCGCTATTGAGGCGCGTATAGTCACGGTGATCAATCAGTTGTTGCTGTACTTCTTTTTTCGTTAAACCCGATGCATTCAACTGTTCAAGTTGCTTTTCAAGCCAACCAATCAATTTAAGATTTGAAACATGACTACCTAGCTCATCATCACCGGTTAAATAAGCAATTGGCCATTTAGACAAGTGCTTTTGCCAACGTTTAAAGTTGGTCGGCGTCATCCAGTGCTTCTTCAACCAATCAATGCACCATGCTTGGCGTTGGTTGTCATCGAGTGCGAGCGGAGAAATAACCACGCGTTCGGGTTCAACTTGATTCAGTATCTTTAGACCCAACTGGTGGAAAGTACTGACTTGCACCTTCTCGGCTGATATGCCAATTTTGCTGTTAAGGCGCTGCTTCATCTCTTCCGCGGCTTCACGACCAAAGGCGAGCAGTAACAACTCTTCAGCTTGAGCTTGGTGGCTTTGCAATAAATACGCGACGCGAGCGGTGAGAACACTGGTTTTACCTGAGCCTGCGCCCGCTAAAATAAGGTTGTGATCATCATTCATCAAGACCGCATATTGTTGCGATAAGTTCAGGGGTGACGACTCACATTGAGCAAACAATACTTCCCAATTTTGTCTTTCTGTCTCTAACCACTGTTGATTCCTCTCGGCTTGCTGAATTTCCGTTTCAGACAACCATGGCTGCATTCGAGCAATGCGGTTTGGCATGCGCTGTGCCGCTTCCTCTAGAGTCATCGTCATATTTTCCAGACCTGCGTTGACCATGTCGACCCAAGTCTTCACTTTAGAATGCGGTAGGAAAGCAGGAAGTTGCTCAAGACGTGTCAATTCAGCTTCCCATTGAGGAACGTGCTCTGCCAACTGTTCACATTGTCTGTCATGCCACTTCTGATAAGCAGCAACCGATGCGCGCGCAAATTGACGACATTGTTCCCATGGAAGGCCTTGGACTAACC
>NZ_JBFRVX010000412.1:0-2873 GCF_041475345.1 Vibrio sp. 10N.222.48.A3
GTCTGCTTCCCTGGTCTCGAAAGACATCAAAAAGACGGCCATCTCCATTAAGTCGGTGCTCGCTACCTACATTAAGAGCCTACGCTTTTTAGATGGCTTGGATGACAAAGACACGAAAGGAGAGCCCAAACGTAAACCGTTTTCTATCACCGATTGGGTACAAGATGACAAACAAAAAGGCTTTTTGTTTTTATCGAGTAACGCGCAGCAACACGCCTCATTGCGTCCTTTGATTTCGACGTGGCTTGCCATTGCTTCTAACGCTATCTTGGGACTCAAAGACGATGAAGACCGCCGCATCTGGGTGATTATGGATGAAATGCCAAGTCTGCATAAACTGCCTGAGCTTGACACCATCATTGCCGAAGTGCGTAAGTTTGGGGGCTGTTATGTGATTGGTCTCCAGTCTTATGCGCAGCTAGTGAAAACCTACGGAAAAAATACCGCGGACGTTATTTTTGATTTACTCAACTCTCGCTTTTACTTTCGCGCCCCATCAGCGCAGATGGCACAAATCTCATCCAAAGATTTGGGTGAGCAAGAGGTGGATGTCTCAAGAGAGCACATTTCTTACGGTGCAAATGCACTCCGTGATGGGGTATCGATTGGCCACCAGACGGTGACACGACCGGTTATCTCTAGCAGTGAAATCCAAGCCATGGATGATTTGCAATGTTACCTTCGCGTACCAGGAAGCAGCTTTATCACTCGACTGGATTTGCACTTTGATAAGATGCGAGATGTGACACCGGCCTTTATAAAACGTGATTACACCCCATCGCCCGCCATGACCAAAGCGTATCAAAAAGCGATTTACTTTGAGTGTGTCGCCCCAGGTATGCTCCTCAACGAAGAAGAGCGTAACGCACTCACAGAAATCCAAGCCAAGCAATTTGAAACGCCGGAAGAGATGAAGCTGGAAACCGACCAAATCCAACAAGCACAACGAAGTGAGACAGTCAAAGCGTTAGCCAGCAAGGAGTCGGAAAAGCTCAAATCAGACAATGCCCCTCAAGATCGCGCGCATCAAGAGCTCGACGAGTCGGCGATATCTCAAGATATCGAGATGGAAGCGGGCGATATGGTTGAATAGCGCATCAAATAGTCGATAGCCACACAAGACAGAAATAGGTCATTGCAAACCAAATGTATTAGGTATTTTTATGTTACCGAGTTTGTCTACATTAATCTTCGAGACCTTGGTCGTCTCACTCTTATTTTTTGCACTTTGTTTTATGCAGATCACCGAGAGTCAATTTCAGTGGACGCAACTTTTCATCGCGTCCACTGGCTTTTTATCACTGTATGGTTTGAAGCGCATCGTGGTTTTTTTGTTAAAAAACGCCCCAACACTCCTCACTACATCGTACTCACCTTTGCAGTATTCGCTTTACTCCTGAGCATCAGCATGAAGTACTCGTTATTTGGTTTATTGAATTCGATAGGCCTGACTTTCATGTACTTGGCACCCAGCGTGTCAAAAAGTGCACTGACTCAATCTTAGTCATGACTAGATATTTAGTTATAGTGCACCATAACGTAAGCCCTATCATTGATGAGATTCATTAAAGGAAAATCGATGAAAAGCGTAACGCCCCATAGAGACGACACCCTAGGGCCTCATCATCTCGAATAATCACTCAACCACTCTTCCAAGCCTTGCAATGGCAAGGCTTTTTTACGTTCATTCATCAAGGAATTACCATGTCAAATAAGACCCTCTTTAATTCTGACCATCTACCGATATTAAAGAAACAATTACACACTATATTCGATCAACTTACCTTCGCTGAAATCATTCAGGGCAACGCCACCGAAAAAAACACATGGTTATCGATTTGCGCTCAAGCGGTAGGTTATGGCGACTGGGACGACTTAAAAGCGCAAGCAGTCACGCACCACGAGCCAACCCACAACATTCTATTTAACCAAGCATCCATCATTCCTTTCATCCAAAGTGTCAGAGTCAGCTTGGGGGAGCACATCGACAATATTGAAGGCTTTACCCATGTCATACTAAGAAACTTAACTACCGAAGAGTTAAACGCCATGAATGGCAATAAAGAAGAGCTTCCCCCCCTACCCAAAGCGCCAACGTCCTATACGTTAGAATTAGGACCGAATACGGCCTATGCCCGCGACCTTTTAGATTGGCTGTGGCCAAGAACAAAAAATTACCAAGTAGACCCTATCAACACTCAGTATCTAGCGCACATGAAAGAAAAGCGAATGAGCTTGAGCAAGTCTCAAGCAAAAGAGCGCGCTTTGGATGTTTACCCACACTCTGGCATGCTAATCAGAGACATCTTAGAGCAACTGATTTCAGAAAATTACCTAGAACTCAACGATGATCAAAGGTGCGTCACTTTTACTCGCAAAGGTCTTAATTATCTCAACGGAAAAATGACCCACGAATATGACGACCAATGGAAAGAATGGTTTAAGGCATTTGCAGCGCATCTCAAAAAAATCCCATACCGATACATCAAGATAGATTGGACACCCTATATCGATTTATATGCCCGGGGCATGTCACCCATTGAGGCGGCAAAAAGTCTTGAATGGTCAGAATGCTACACTCAAGCACACTCAGAGATCCAATCGGCCATTAAACACCAACTCGACATCCATCTGCCTCTATACCCCAAAGAACGATACCTGCAATTTACGCCCAGAATATTTCTGACACCTGAGCTTACCAGCAACAAGGTAACAGACATTCATTTTGAATTTATAGGACCCGACTGGGCTAAACCAAACGGCAATCCAAAAACAAAGCGCTTTTGGCCAAACAAACGCTACGTGTCTGTTTATTTAGATACCTCCCCCAAAAGTCGAGGTTGGTATGCCGTCATTCCCGATGAGGTTGATTG
>NZ_JBFRVX010000413.1:0-5296 GCF_041475345.1 Vibrio sp. 10N.222.48.A3
CCTATATGAATCTCAATCTGATTAAACACTTTCTCGCAGCCTATGACTTCAAGAGTATTTCTAAGGCAGCAGAACATATGAATATGACTCAGCCATCAATGACCGCCGCGATAAAAAACTTTGAAGAGCAGAGCGGAAAGATCATGTTTTATCGCACCAGTCGTTCAATTCAGCCGACAGAAGATGCGCATTATCTTGCTGAGCAATGCCGAGAAATATTAGGTCGGCTCGACTCAGTATTTGAAGAAGAGAGAAAGCTAAAAATCTGCTGCCCAGAAGTGATCATGCAGGCACTCCCTGGCTATGAAGGCGTCTACTTTGTTGAAACTCCCGCCATCGAATACAGCATTTTGGACAAACTAAGAACCGGAGAGGTGGATATTGTTGTCGACGACATCTCTGTTACTGATCACTCCTTTATTGTCGAATCGATCGGCTCCCAAAAGCTCGCACTTGCGTGTCGTAAAGACCACCCAACGATTGGCGATACCATCTCCCTTGAGCAGTTCAAAAACGCCGAGCACATCATGCTGCGCCTAAAAGACAAAAATGTAAGCGCGCTAGAAACCCGAACTGAAGAAGCATTTGAGCGTAACGTGGTTCGAGAAGTTTCCGGTCAATCGAATCTACTGCTGAACGCTCGTAACTCTGACGCGGTGTGTATTGTCAGTGAGTCCATGTTTAATTTAGCAGAAGAGTTAGGGCTAAAAGTCCTCGAACCGCCATTTGCGTTGCGTAACTACGAAATGAAAATGATTTATCACAAACGCAGTATTCAAGATCAGCGACATGCTCAAGTTCGAGAACACATCAAAAAGCATCTAACGCCACCTTCCAAGAAATAAACAAAAACTATGCAAGTAATGAGAAGTCGCAAATAAAGACAAAATAAACCAAATTACATAGATAAAATCTATGTGTTTTATAGTTACTACCCAATGGTTCGCCGCTTAAAAACTGCCTAAGATATCGTCATCAACGAGGCCTATTACACACCCTCGTATCCTTCAACTTTTGAAGAACGACGAAACAGGATGGATTCTGAGTCTGATTCATACGAAATACAGAACCAGGGTAACACTATGAAAAAAACCATTATTGCTCTCTCAATCTTAGCGTCTTGCAATGTGATGGCTCACTCTCATCACGCATCAGAGCGTTTAACTCACGGCGACCATGACCACTCATTCGATATGAGCGAGTACGATGTTGTGCTTTCTAATAACTATGACCCGTTTGCTAATGGCATTGAGTTTCTCTCTCCAACCATGTCTGCTGAGCAGCAAAGTTACTTCCCTTTATCTGAAAATGCCTCGACAAAACTAGCGGGGTCATTCCCAGAAATAATCTGGCGAGGTGAACCTCTATTCACGCCGGAATACAACAAAGAAAACATGGAAAAGGCGCAGCAAGAAGGCAAAATTCATCCAGAGTTAGCAGCGATGGAAGAAGCAATGACCAACCCTGTGATCTTTAAGCTATCAGACCGCATGTACAACGCATTTGGCTTTGAGGGAGCTTCGATCACCTTCCTTCAGGGTGACAAAGGACTGATCATTATCGACGCTGGTTCAACGGCTGAAACCGGTGAAGCCATGCTGTCGGCTTACCGTGACGCAACTGGAGACGAGCGTGAGGTTCATACGATTTTCTATACTCACCACCACCCAGATCAATGGGCAGGAACCGAGGGGCTAGCAACGCGTGAAGACTTCGAATCTGGCAAAATTAATGTCATCGCTCATGTTGATTTCCAGAAGAAAATGAATGAAGAGTCTGGCATTTATCTTAATCAACAGTCGATTCGAACCGCGTATGCATTTGGTGCCTTTATCCCTCATAACAATGACTACGATAAAGGGGTAAACCAAGGTGTTGGCTACCCAGCAGACATCGTGATGCAATCACAAAACAAATCCTTCTTCGCGCCAAATATCTTAGTCGACGATCTGATGATCATGAAGGTAGATGGCCTTACATTGGAGTTTTTCCACACCCCAGGAGAAGCGCCAGATGGTGTTGCACTCTATGTACATGAAACGGGAGACATGGTCGGTGGCGATACCATTCAAGGTGAAACCATTCCAAACCTCTACACCATTCGTGGTACCGAGTACCGTGACGGCCTTGAATGGGCAGACTCTATAGACCGCATGCGCCGCTATCAGCCA
The DNA here is from genome assembly GCF_041475345.1 of Vibrio sp. 10N.222.48.A3. NCBI lineage: Bacteria > Pseudomonadati > Pseudomonadota > Gammaproteobacteria > Vibrionales > Vibrionaceae > Vibrio > Vibrio sp. 10N.222.48.A3. The sequence goes on from NZ_JBFRVX010000413.1 coordinate 2,172, forward strand.
AAAACGCTTTCCCTACACCACGGCCGTTCTGCAGTAAGCCAAGAGCGTGTTGAAGATGTAATGAAAGCCTACGCGGATTCACTGCGCTACATGCAAGATCAAACGGTTCGCCATATCAACAAAGGCTATACCATGCATGAGCTTTCGGACAGTATCCGTCTGCCTGAAGAACTCAAAGATCACGATTACCTTCGCCCGTTGCGTGGCTCAGAATATCAAAATGTTGCCAATATCTATGCGGGTAATGTTGGTTGGTTCAATGGTGATGCCAGTGAGCTTGCGAAGCCTGCACACAAAGACATGGCGCAACTTTACGTTGATATGATGGGTGGCTCAGACGCCATTAGAAAGGCTGCGGATCGCATGATCGAGAAACAACAGTACGGTGAAGCGATGCAGATCCTAACGCATGTTATCCGAGTCGATCACAACGATATGTATGCTCGTGGACAAAAAGCCGTTGCGCTAGAGCGTTGGGGTTGGGAACAATCGACCCCGGGTTGGCGTCACTGGGCACTCACAGGTGCAGCAGAGCTTCGCGGAGAACTAGATGGCGTACTCGATACAATGAACTTTTTTGGCGATGCCAGCAAGTTCGTTGAGGCACCAACCGATGATGTGATGTCACTGATTCCAACTCGCCTAATAGCCGAGCAATTGAACACCAACGAGACGCACGTCATCAACCTTGTTGTGGATGGAAGCCCATACCTTGTCAACGTGTCTAACCGCACAATGGCTGTCGACAATGGTTTTAGCTCTGAGAGCGCCGATCTCACCGTCGATATGTCAAAACAAGACCTTGTTCACTTGTTCTTAGTCAAAGACATCAATGTTGAAGAATCAACAGCGAAAGCAACCAAGGGCGATATCAAGCAACTTCAACGTTTGGTTGATGTGATTGATACCTTCTCTCCGTTCTATCTACACCTTCGTTAACCCCAATAAATAACCCGTGCCTCATTCATTTGAGGCACGATAAGAGGTGCCCATGATAGACAAAGATACTTTTATCCCAAGGGCGTTAGCGGTTGCCATCGTTGTATTTCTTTTACTTGTTTAACTCGGAAATTAACGACTCGAGCTGACGTAATCGCCAAACCGCTCAAACAGAAAATCCAAAAACAGTCGGATACGCTTCGGCTGATATTTCTTGCTGATGTACACCACATTCAAGTCGGCGCTCGACACCGACATCGCGGTATTGAAGTTTTTCATGTAGCCATTAAGCAGAGTCACAAGGCGTTGGTTATTGATGTCATCTTGCACATCCAACACCGATTTAAGCGCAATGCCCTCACCTTTTAATGCCCAGTAGCGAATCACTTCGCCATCGTCTGAAAATCGCTTCGGCACAACCGTCACCGACTTCTTCATATCATTGTCTTGGAAGTGCCATGTCTTGAGCTCTTCATTGCTACGCAGCATGGCTAAACAGTCGTGTTCGACCAAATCTTGTGGTGTTAACGGTGTTCCATGTTTAGCAAGATATTCAGGAGAAGCGCACAACACACGTCGGCTTGGTGATAAGCGTCTGGATATCAAACTGCTGTCGACCAGTTCACCATAACGAATCACGATATCCATGCCAGATTCAGCAATGTTCGAGAGGTTATCGTTCAAATACAGGTAAGGAATAACGTCCGGATACTGCTGGCAAAACTCCGAAAGAATAGGAAGAATGTACTGCTTTCCGATGTCTTTTGGCGCGGCAATCTTTAGCGAGCCTTTGACTTCTTTTACGCCATTTTGAATCAGGTTTTCGGCCTCACTGACGTTGTCTAAAATCTCCAAACATGCCTTGTGATACAACTCCCCAGAGTCGGTCAAAGACACATGACGCGTGCTTCGATTCAACAACTTCACACCATATCGTTCTTCAAGCGCCTGCAGCCTTGCTGTCATGGTCGCAGGAGAAAGCCCTAACTCTCGCCCAGCCGCAGCTAACCCGTGATGCTTAACAATGCTCACGAACATCGCCATATCTGAAAACTTATCCATACGATTCTCGCTTCCACCTCTTCGTCTTACTTCTCGATCTTAATGCTCGATTTGAATACTCAGCCACACTATTCAGTTTAACCGAATAATGAATTTATATTTTAACCAATTATCAAATTTAGTCGAATAAATATAATGGCAAACATCAACAGAACAACGCAGGAATTCAGAGCATGACTAACGAATCGACTAAACAAGAGAAACACACTTTCGTCATCATTGGTGGCACATCAGGTATCGGCAAAGCACTAGCGATGCAACTAAGAAACGAGAACAACACGGTACATATTGCCAGCCGACACACCGGCGTTGATATCACGGATGAAAAGTCGATTTGTGAATACTTCGAATCGATTGGCGTGTTTGACCACTTAATCGTAACGGCTGGCTCATCCGCTCCCGCAGGAAAAGTAACAGACGTAGCAACCGCAGACGCTAAGACAGCTTTTGACACTAAGTTTTGGGGCAGCTTAAACGTAGCCAAACATGCCGCTCGTTACATGACACCAAACGGCTCTATCACGTTCACAACTGGCATGTTGTCACGCAAGGTTGTGGCAGGCACTTACGTAAAAACCGCCATCAACGCCGCACTAGAAAGCGTAACCAAAATACTGGCGAAAGAGCTATCCCCCATTCGAGTCAATGCCGTTAGCCCGGGTTTAACCATGACGGAAGCCTACAAAAACATGGACGATTCCGCTCGTACAAGCATGTACGACAACGCCAAAAACAACCTACCCGCAGGCAAGGTTGGCGAGCCTTCAGAGATAGCCATGGGTTACCTGTTCGCAATTAATAACCCATACGTCACTGGGTCAATCATCGATATCGATGGCGGCGCTCTACTCGGCTAACACTCCGCAAAGAAGCAAAGACATAAAGAACAATCGTTAGGGCGTGTATCTCACGTCCTAACAAACAAGAATTTACATAGGTAGATCATCATGAAACAAGAAACTGTCCACCAAGAAACTATCCATAAAGAAACTACCCATAAAGAAAAGATTCCATTCCAAGTTTGGATACTGACACTCGCTGCATTTGCAATCGGCACGGCTGAGTTTGTTATCGCAGGCATTCTTCCACAGATCGCCACATCACTTTCAATCACAGAAGGTCAA
>NZ_JBFRVX010000414.1:0-5905 GCF_041475345.1 Vibrio sp. 10N.222.48.A3
CAAAAAGCGCGTTGGGTAACACTGCTGCTTTCATATTGCTCAAACAGTGATTGCCATTCTAGGTTGGTGCGTCGTTTTGCCATTTCAACTCTCCTTTGGGTTGGAGAGTTGATCTTATTCTTCGCGCTGAAAGATTAGAATGCGGGGTTTATGGCGCGCTTACGATTTTTAAGCATTTATGGGGGTGTCGTTGCCGGGAATAGAAGAACGAAGCCAGGTAGGTATTGGGCTGCCGTCGACTTGGGGTTAGCTCAAAGTCTGCAGAATTTTCCTGTAAGCTGTTGATTAATGGTAATTTAAAGCAAAAAAAACGGCGCCCTAGGGCACCGTCTGTAATGAAGTAACAGAAAAACTCAATCTTCTATTATTTATTCTTCGATTTTTGCACCTTCAGGCGTGCCAGTGATAACTACATCAGCACCACGGTGAGCGAACAGACCAACCGTTACCACGCCAGCGATACCATTGATGATATCTTCTAGCTGTTTTGGGTTTTCGATCGCCATGCCGTACACATCTAGGATCACGTTGCCGTTATCGGTTGTGCAGCCTTCGCGGTAAACTGGGTCACCACCAAGTTTTACGAGTTCACGTGCTACGTATGAACGCGCCATTGGGATAACTTCAACAGGCAGTGGGAATTTACCCAACACATCAACTGCTTTGGTACCATCAACGATACAAATAAACTTATCAGAGATAGCTGCTACGATTTTTTCACGAGTCAAAGCAGCGCCGCCGCCTTTGATCATATCGCGAGAACCGTTAATCTCGTCAGCGCCATCAACATAGATGTCTAGCTTGAATACGTCGTTGCATTCGAATACTTTGATTTCTAGCGCTTCTAGTTTTTCAGTAGAGGCTACAGAGCTTGAAACCGCACCCTTGATTTTGTCTTTCATTGTGCCAAGTGCGTCGATGAAGTGATTTACTGTTGAGCCAGTACCTACACCTACAATGCTGCCTTCTTCAACATATTGAAGTGCTGCCCAGCCCGCTGCTTTTTTCATTTCATCTTGAGTCATGCCATTCTCCTGAATAAGGTCTTGCGCTTTGAATTGATCGTTTGCGTAATGATGAAGTTAACGTTTAGATATTGGGGTAACGTTTGGATATCGAGGTTAACGTTTGCGGCGCGATTATAGCGCTTTAATGGTTGTTTTCCCATTGCCAAGTTTTACTCGGAGTCACGATTTTAGGTAACGGAATGTCCCAACCTTCAATTGGTAAACGATCGACATGCTGGCAATCATGAGCCAAACCAATTGGCGTTGCGCCTTCACCCGTCTCGAACCATCGAGCCAAGGTGCGATCGTAATATCCGCCGCCCATGCCTAAGCGATGCCCTTGAGAGTCAAAGCCTACAAGGGGAGTCAGAATGAGATCGAGTTGCTGACAAGGTTTAACCAGCATTTGATTGAGCTGAGGTTCGACAATGCCGTACTTATTCAAAACAGTGGGTGTGGTTGGAGAGTAATGTAGAAACAGCAGATGTCCGGTAGAGAAGGGGTGTAATACTGGTAAATAAGTTTGCTTGCCTTGCGCCCATAACCATTCAATTAAAGGCTGGGTATCGAGTTCGCCATCAATGGAAATATAGAGGGCGATATGTTGAGCTGACTGAATCTCATCAAGCTGAGAGCACTGCTTAACTAAGTCTATACCGGATTGAGTTTGTTGGTCGCCAGATAAGGCATTGCGTTTGATACGGATCTGTTTGCGAAATTCGCTGCGTGTGAGCGTCTTCATAAGAAGGGATACCCCAAAGTGCCGTTGAGAATAGATGGCCCTTGAACCAGCGAGTTCAAGGCGGATCAGCAATGATTACCGTAGGCTTCTCGGCGGACCGAGCATGCTCAATAGCACTCAAGTACTAACCCTTAGGGATTGCTTATCGGCTCGGGGACGTGAATCCTCTGACAAACACTCCAGGGTAAATTTTGTGTACGCTATTGCTGTCCGTGCTTAACTTTACTGAGGACATCTGAAAGTGATGTCGTGAGCTGTTCCATTCGCTCGGTCAGTGCGTTTTGTTCATCATTTGCTTCAAACTTCTTGGTTTGTAATTCATAGCAAATGTTCAGAGCTGCGATCGTTAGCAGCTTCACTTCATTGGTTACCTTAGTACGTTCAGCCATCTCTTTCAATCGATTATCAAGATCGGCCGCCGCTGCAATCAATGACTCTTCTTGCCCTGGGGGACAATTCACTCGAGTCAGTTTTCCTAATATTTCAACGTCTACCGCTTGATTACTCATGATGGATGAACTCTTTAACGCACTATTTAAGGCTGTTGCTCTTTATCATTTTTTGAGAAAGAAAAAGTGCAAGTACCGATGAGGAAGCAATCTCCTCTGAGGGAGAAACTATAGGTAAACCGCTATTAAGATTCAAGCTTTTCAGAGTGACTGTTTGTAAATGAGAGCTTGAGCACACAGTAATTCAGCAAATTGAACAATTGGTAGTCAGTCGTCCTTCAATTGCTCAGGATCGACGCTTACCAGAATTGGGGTGAAGTGGTACGATTATACTATCGATATAAAGAATAACTGAGCGAGCTATCTGATGAGCGAAACTACTTTACCTGACTACCTAACGGTTGCGACTGAACTTCAATCGGCAAGCCTAGCCGTAAACCCTGCTGAGATGCATGGTTTATTAACGGGTATGTTGAGCGGAGGCTTAAACCTAGCAGATAAAAGCTGGCAACCACTTATCTTTGATTACACCAATGAAGGCATGGGGTGGCCAGATCGCGCATTAACGTTAGCGGAAGCTACATTAAAGGTGACGACCAGCGAAATCACAGGTTCAGGCATGGAACTGTCTATGTTGCTGCCTGATGAAGACGCAAGCGCAAGCTTGTTTGATTTGGCTGATGGTGTGTCAGATTGGATCAACCACTTTATTTCTGGTTTAGGCTTGGTTGGCGCTCAATTGAATAAAGCGTCTGACGGTACCAAAGAAGCATTAGCTGATCTTGAAGAGATGGCAAAGCTAGGCATTGACGAAGACGATGATATGGAAGAGCAAGCGCAGCTTCTAGAGCACGTTATTGAACACGTAAAAGCGTGTGCACTAACGATTCATGCTGAATTCGGTGCTCGCCCATCTGAAGATGCGGCTCCAACCATTCATTAATCCGCTTGTCGGTTTGAGGTTATAATGGCTCAGTATGATGTTGTAATTGCTGGTGGCGCAATGGCGGGGGCGACCTTAGCCCTTGCTCTGAATCACCTCAGTCAAGGTTCTCTATCGATTGCGGTAGTAGAGCCTTATCAGGTTGATCATCAAGCTCACCCAGGCTTTGATTCTCGTTCGATCGCTCTGTCTTATGGCACGGTGCAGATCCTTGATTCTTTGCGCCTTTGGCAATCTATCGCTCCGGTAGCGACCCCAATTAAAGATATCCATGTATCAGATCGAGGTCATGCTGGGATGACAGACATCTACAGTGAAGATCTTGCTGTTGATGCGCTCGGCTACGTGGTGGAGTTAGCGGATGTTGGGCGGATCTATCAGCAGAAATTAGAATCAGAAGCTGCAATTACGATGCTTTGCCCTGAGTCTGTTAGAACCGTTGAACGTGATGAATCGTTAACGACGATTGAGCTGACAAGTGGGCAAACCGTCACGACTAAGTTATTGGTTGCTGCTGACGGTGCAATCTCAACCTGTTGTCAGCAACTCAATATCTCATTGAGTGAGCATGACTTTGAACAAGTCGCTGTGATTGCCAATATCGTTGCTAGTGAGCCCCATCAAGGTCGAGCCTTTGAGCGTTTTACTCATCATGGGCCAGTTGCTCTGTTACCGATGAGCGACAACCGTTTATCGCTAGTTTGGTGTTTGTCACCGGAACAAGCACAAAAAGTGGTGGCCTTAAACGACAACGAATTTCTTGAGCAGTTACAGAATGACTTCGGTTGGCGACTTGGCCGACTAGAGAAAGTCGGCAAGCGTGCGAGCTACCCACTGATTCTTCGCCACCGACAGCAAAATATCTCTCATCGATTTGCCATTGTTGGCAATGCTGCTCAAACACTTCACCCTATTGCGGGGCAAGGTTTTAATCTTGGCATTCGTGATGTGGCTTCTTTGGCTGAAGAGTTATGTAACCAACTGGATGATGTTGGGCGTTACACTGGTCTTGTTAACTTTAGAAAGCGTAGAGAACAAGACAGAGACACGACGATTACGTTGACTTCAAGCCTAGTTCATCTGTTCTCAAACGATTTTTTGACCGCTCGTATTGGGCGAAACCTTGGGTTAGCCGTAATTGATAACCTTCCACCACTTAAAGGTCCACTTTTGCGTCATACGCTTGGCCTAGTAGAAAGATAAGGTAATAAATAATGATGCAAAGTGTTGATATCGCGATTGTTGGCGGTGGCATGGTTGGCCTAGCGCTTGCGGCTGCACTGAAAGACAGCGATCTAAGAATTGCGGTCATTGAAGGCAGAGCGCCTAGCGAAGGGCTTAGCGAATTGCCTGATGTGCGTGTGTCGGCATTGAGCCGCTCGAGTGAAGTGATTCTTCGCAATCTAGGCGCATGGCAAGGTATCGAACAAAGACGTGCTGCGCCCTACCAAGCGATGGAAGTGTGGGAACAAGACAGCTTTGCTCGCATTGAGTTTGACTCAACACGCTTAGCACAGCCTAACCTAGGCCATATTGTAGAAAACCGCGTAATCCAATTAGCGCTGCTTGATCAGGTTAAGAAGCAAGATAATGTCAGCCTATACATGCCTGCAACGTGTAAAACGATGGCGATTGGTGAGAGCGAAGCATGGCTAACGTTAGACAACGGCCAAGCGCTGACAGCAAAGTTAGTTGTTGGAGCTGACGGTGCAAACTCTTGGGTTCGCAAGCAACAAGATATCCCATTAACTCATTGGGATTACGGCCACAGTGCGATTGTCGCGAACATCAAAACCTCAGAGCCGCACCATAGCGTTGCTCGTCAAATATTCACACCGCAAGGGCCGTTGGCGTTCCTGCCAATGCAGCCAAGCAAAATGAGCTCGATAGTTTGGTCTACGGAGCCTAATCGTGCCGAGAAGCTTGTATCAATGTCGGATGCTGATTTTAATAAGCAGCTAACGGCAGAGTTCGACTCAAAGCTTGGATTATGCGAAGTGGTTGGTGACCGTTTTGCCTTCCCACTGCGCATGCGTTATGCACGTGACTTTGCTGTAGAGCGTGTCGCTTTGGTGGGTGATGCTGCTCATACTATTCACCCATTAGCAGGGCAAGGTGTGAACCTTGGTCTATTAGACGCAGCAAGCTTAGCGCAAGAGCTGTTAACGCTATGGGCTTCTGGTGAGGATATTGGTACCAAGCGCAACCTTCGTGGCTATGAGCGCTGGAGAAAAGCTGAGGCGGCGAAAATGATTGCTTCAATGCAGGGCTTTAAAGATCTGTTTGAAGGCGATAATCCGGCTAAGAAGCTAATTCGTGGTATCGGTATGAAGCTTGCTGGTCAATTACCGGGTGCGAAAGATGAGATAATGAAGCGAGCGCTGGGGTTGTCGGGCAACCTTCCGGATTTAGCTAAGCGCCCCGTAGTACACCGATAGTCGCGTGAGATGGATTGCTGTTGATGGTCAGTAGCTAAAGTTGATAGCAATTAACGACATCACGAACACGAAAAAAGGGTTGGCATAATGCCAACCCTTTTTGTTTTTAATTCTTTAGACTATCAGATCATGCGTACGCGCAGCGCAGTTTCATGATTTCACTATTTATTTCTTTTACGGTTTGGAAGTGACGCTTCTCTGCTCGGTCTGGTAGTACGAGTTTACCGTTATCAAACTCAAATTTACCTACGCCGTAAATGTAGATTCGTCCTTTGAAAAGTCGACTTACATGTTTAGCAATCATACTCGGTGTATAGCGCTTAAAC
>NZ_JBFRVX010000415.1:0-420 GCF_041475345.1 Vibrio sp. 10N.222.48.A3
CGCTGTTGGTCACGCCCGTGACTGTTGGCGTGCCATCGTTGTCTTGGATCGTGACTGTGCCACTTTCCGCTGCTTGTTGCGTGCTGGTCTTCGCCGTCACCGTGAAGGTTTCATCGCCTTCGAAGATGGTGTCTTGCGTGGTCTGAACTTTCACTGTGAAGTCGGTTTGACCCGCCGGCAAGCTCACTTGGAAGCTGCCGTCTGATGCTACCGCCACGTCTTTCAAGACCGTACCGTTGCTCAACACGATGTCCACTTGGGTGCCCGTGAAGTCGACGTTCTTATCCGCTGTGCCGCTGTTCAGCGTCAGGTCAACCGTGGTCGCCGTTTTGCTTTCGTTGCTCAGCGTCACTTTGATGTCCGCGACCGCACCTTCCGCTACGTTAATGCCCGCCGCGCCCGCGCTGTTGGTCACGCCCG
>NZ_JBFRVX010000416.1:0-262 GCF_041475345.1 Vibrio sp. 10N.222.48.A3
TTCACGGGCACCCAAGTGACCATCATCTTAGGTGACGGCACTGAGCTGAAAGACGTGGCGGTTGCGAACGACGGCAGCTTCCAAGTGAGCTTACCGGCGGGTCAAACCGACTTCACAGTGAAAGTGCAGACCACGCAAGACAGCATCTTCGAAGGCGATGAAACCTTCACCGTGACGGCGAAGACGCCAACGCAATCGACGGCGCAAATGGGCACAGTCACGATCCAAGACAACGATGGTACGCCAACAGTGACGGGCGTGA
>NZ_JBFRVX010000417.1:0-798 GCF_041475345.1 Vibrio sp. 10N.222.48.A3
CAGGCCAAGTAGTGAGGCCACAACAAATATTGGCAGGGATTGCACTATTAAGTATTCAATCTGAGTTAGAGCTAAAAACATCAATAAAACTACTTAAACTAGCCAGAGCAATTGCCAGAATGAAATGATAAAAGCATTCACTCGCAGGTAAAAAAGCTACTGTTAAGTAGCCTTTATTATTTGTATCAATTCGTTACTAATTTGAAATCATTAACTAAGCAATCTAAATCAAACTCCGCAAATTTTAATATTTCATTACTGTTCTGATATGGAATAACTTTTACACCTAGTTCTTTCATTCCTTTTTGCACAGTATCAAAAGCGGCTACAAACTCTTCTTTTTTATTCTGAGGTCTTTCTATCGTAAATAAGAAGTTATCTTCGTTCAAAGCGTTTGCTTGTAGTAAGTGTTTAACACGAGATATCCAACGATCCCCGTGGTCAACGAGTGCTAAAGGAGTCGCTTGGTCAAATGCTAACGGCTTGATCGCTTTAGTTATATTTGCTTCTTTAGCTACTAGTGGAATCTTAAATTGACTGAAACCAGTATCAAGGCTTTGCTCTTTATACCGAATGGTTAAAGTTTTCAGCTCTTGTCTAAGGGCTTTAACCATCTGTTGCTCTCGGTATTCCTTTGTATCTTTAAAGTCTCTTCCGATATGGCGGCCAAAGAGTTGTTCAAGTGCAAGGTGACAATCATCAGTGATCATTGCACCAGTTTCACCAAACGTCATCAAACCTTCTCTAGTTCGAGTAACTTCGTGCATTAACTCAACAAGCTCTTTACCGCTTATATTC
>NZ_JBFRVX010000418.1:0-1065 GCF_041475345.1 Vibrio sp. 10N.222.48.A3
AACTATCAACTCTTGATCACTCTCTTAGCATAACCAATTAATTCAGGAAATTACTTATGGTAATATCCAATCAGACACTAATCAGCTCGCTGTGTATGGTAATACTTCGTGATAGAAATCTTAAAAATTACAAGAATGATGGCGCAAGGGAGAACGAACCCGTATCTCTGTGAAGGTGATGATGGAAAACAGTATGTCGTAAAAGGCAGTAGTGCTACTTGTCGAGGCCTTGTAAAAGAATGGATAGTAGCTCATCTAGCGAAAAGCTTTGGCTTACCTATTCCGGATTTTAAAATCGCTTGGGTTGATGATTTACTAGTTGAATACAGCTCTTTTGACTTAGAGGCTGGTTATTGTTTTGCTTCATCATATAAACCTAACATTCAAGAAATAACCTATAATCAAATACAGAAGGTTCCAAAGCAGTTACTTCGTGATCTGTTTGTTTTTGATTATTGGATTCAGAATAATGATAGAAACCTCACTGATAAAGGCGGTAATCCTAACTTTTTCTTGGAGCAAAAGACCAAAGAAACGTGTGTTGTTGATCATAACCTAGCTTTTGCAGATGACTTTAAAATTGATGAACATAAAGAACAACATGTAAGTTCAGGCTCTTGGAATGGCTTAGAGCTAGTCGATAAAGAAGTTTATACAGAAAAATTTCAAAATGCCCTGCAAGATATTGACAATATCATCAGTGAGATACCAGAAGAGTGGTTAGAAATGTATCCAATCGATACTATTCGATCAGAAATTACGTTAGTATTGAAGAAATTCTTAGCTGAACCGTTTTGGGAGGACATATCATGAAAGTAGCTTTACAATTCGCGATTGTTCGCTTTATGCCATTCGCAGAAACATCAGAGTTTGCCAACGTTGGTATACTTGCGTTTGCTCCAAAGACTGGATTTGTAAGCTATAAACTAGCCCCTGCCAGATTTAAAAGAGTATCTGATTTCTTCGATGATCTTGAAGGGCAACTTTACAAGCAAGCTATAGCAAATTTTGAAGATGAATTAAATTACATCCAAAACTTCGCAAAGAATATAAGCGGTAAAGAGC
>NZ_JBFRVX010000419.1:0-1108 GCF_041475345.1 Vibrio sp. 10N.222.48.A3
ATATTCTGATCATGCTCCTCACCATAAAAATTACCTACACGATAACTACGTGGCAACGTTTTAAAACCATGACGCAAGAAAAAAATTAAGTACTCACGTAACCTCTTCTCTTTGACAATTAAAAGTTGGATTCGATTTTGTTCCTGCCAACGCTCAACAATGAACAATAAAATACATAACTCGATCAACATTCCGGTCAATTCAGGTAACAAATTTTCCGAAAAATAGTCGGCTGGATTATTTAAATAAAACCCAATTCGGACACAAGCTAATAAAAGTATAGCAACAACAATTGTAAATGTTCCTTGTTTCGTATTACCCGGAATCCAATTCATTTTTCAACACTTTTAGTATAAATAATCAATTATCTTTGTTTCTTCCACGACTTTAGAAATGCAAGATGATTCGAGTCTAAAGCTAGGAACTCGTATTTTTTTACTAACTCTTGAGTTTCTATACTTAACCTTCCTAATTTATCGATAGCTATGAATACTTGTTTCTTAGATTTTGAATATTCTTTTACTATTTTTTCTATTGCATGGTCTTCCATATTAGAAAAGACAATTAGATCATGTATCAAAGCAGGAAGATATGTTTTCTCCAAGTAACTCATATCAAGAGCAACCATATTAGCGTATGCTTTCCCGGTACCAGAATCAGTATTGTGAAGAAAATCATATCTTGTCTCGGATAGCTCGATCTTGGGTGTGACCGGTTTATTTTCATAGAAAATATTTATGTATTTAGACATTGTTGAGTTTAAGATTTTTTCTATTTTTAAAAGTGAGGCCATTGATCTATCTGTAATCTTTCCAGACAACTCGCCAACTTTAGTATCAATAGTTAACTTTATGTCCCTAAATCGAAGCTGATCACGTAACACCTTCTCTTCAATAGAAAGCTCCAAAAGCTTATCAACTAAGCCAGATGGCTTCTCTAACATGTCTAATGACCTAGCCAACTTTGAATCAAGTGATACAATTTCTAATTCAATAGCGTTAATTTGTAGCTCTAACATATCTTTTTCATTTCTAAGTTCCGACTTAAGGATCTTAGTAACACCTGAATGAAATTGATCAATCTCATTCAATTTTGCAAAGTCCACGTC
>NZ_JBFRVX010000420.1:0-904 GCF_041475345.1 Vibrio sp. 10N.222.48.A3
CACTTATGTGGTACTTAATTGCACCGGAGGCACCATGTCTGATTTTTCTTATTTCTGCGGTATCGACCTAGCTAAAAACCACTTTAGTCTTCATGCCGTAGACCAAAATGGTAAGGTCATACTTCATAAGTCGGTAACTCGCTCTAAACTACTGACTACAATAGCAAATATGCCACTCATGCGTATAGGCGTTGAAGCGTGTGGTGGTGCACATTATTGGGCAAGAACACTCAATAAACTTGGGCACGACGCCCGCATTATGGCCGTTAAATACTTAATTCCTTATCGAACTAAAGGAAAGAACGACCTTAATGATGCTGTTGCCATATGCGAAGCTGTTCAGCGTCCATCAACTCGCTTTGTACCCGTAAAATCCCCCGATCAACAAGCCATCTTATCGGTACATAGAATGAGAGAGCATTGGGTTCGTGAACGCACCGCGCTTATGAATCGCATGCGCGCCCTACTCTCTGAGTTCGGGTTAATCATTCCTGTTGGCCGCTCTTCATTAATGAAACACGTTCCCTTAATGCTTGAAGATGCAGAAAATGAACTGCCACATCTCGCAAGAACGGTGATTGCCGATGCTTATCACCACCTTGGAGAGTTGAATCAACGTATCGCCGATACTGAACAAGTCTTCGAGTCTTTTGCTAAGGTCAGCGCTAATGTTCAACGAGTGATGAAGGTTCGTGGCATTGGACCGCAAACCGCTACTGCGATACTTGCTTCGATAGGTAATGGTTCTCAATTTGATAAAAGCCGTGATTTCTCTGCTTGGCTAGGACTAGTACCAAAGCAATATTCGACGGGAGGAAAGCCTCGCTTAGGTCGGATAACCAAACACGGCGACAAATACTTGCGAACACTATTAGTTCACGGGGCGAGGACAGTCATTGCCAAC
>NZ_JBFRVX010000421.1:0-7900 GCF_041475345.1 Vibrio sp. 10N.222.48.A3
GGCAGTTTAAGCTCGACTTGTTTTAGCGCGCGCTGATACATAAACCATGCACAGGTGCCGGCAAGCACATTACCTGTCATTGCGCCCCAGAATAGGCCTTCAATACCCGCAAGCTGAGAGCCAACCCACAAGCTAGGTAAGAAGAAGGCGAACAGGCGCAGCGCTGAAATCGTCAAGGCGGTATAGGACTTGCCTAATGCGTTAGAGACGGAAACCATCAGCATACAGATTCCTAATGGCCCTAAGCTAATAGGTACGATCAGTAGGTGATAGTTTAAAATCGTCGAGACTTCGCTTTCACTGGTCATTAGGTTTGCTAGTCCGCCAGAGAATAACCAAGTCACTAGTGCGATCACCAACTGGAAACCCAATACAAACATCACCGCAATCTTAACGAGCTTACGTATGTTTTCGAGATTGTTCTCTCCCAACATGCGGCCAATCATCGGAGGCATCGACATCGTTAGTGCTAGCACAGCGACAATCGAGAAGAATTCAAAACGTGAACCCAATGCCCAAGCTGCAACGGCAGCTGTGCCATAGCCAGCAAGCAGCTTAGTGGCGAACATGGATGAAACAGGAGGCAGCAGCTGACTGATCATCGCAGGCCCCATGATGTTACCAATGGAGCGAACACTCTTGCTGATGTCGAGGTCGTGCCAGTCGAAGGTCATCCAATGCTTCTTGGTGACCTTTGGTGCAACGATAAATATACCCGCACCGAACGCCAAGATGGTCGCAATGGCGGCTCCATTGATGCCCATGTCGAGCGTAAAGATGAAAATCGGGTCCAATATTAAGTTGATGATACTGGTCGCGATCATCATTGAACCGGGCAGCATGGTATTACCATTGGCACGACACACACTGTAGGAAAAGTAGAGCAGTGCACCTGTCCAAGAGCTGGCTAGCCAATAGATCCAATAAGAATCAATGATCGGTAATACCGTCGGTGGCGCATCCAACAATTGTAAAATTGGCCCTCGCAGCAGATAGATGATGACGGAGAAAAACGCGACACTCACGCTGCCCATCGCAATCACTAATCCACCAAGCTGCTTAGCGTAGCGCGTTTCATTCGCGCCAATGGCTCTCGCGATTACCGCGGTTGTCGCGATACCTAACCCGACCTGAATACCGATGATGATCATCTGTATTGGAAGCGTGAAACCTTGAACAGCGAGCGGCAGTACGCCCAGTTGGCCAATAAAAGCACTGTCGACAAGCTGGAAGCTCATTAGGGAAAGTACCCCAAATAGCATTGGCCATGTCATTGTATAGAGTTGTCGGCCAAGAGAAGGCGAGGGAGTTGCGGTAGTAGAATTCATAACACTCTTATCGGTCTTGAAGTTAGGCTTGTTGTGATGACAAACCTCTCAATGAAGAATTGTGTAAAGGATAACGTAAGGTCAGCGCGATACCAATGCTTGTTATGATAGGCAGGTTATCTTTGTTGGCTCTCGGTGAACAAAAAAGCCAGTCGCGATGACTGGCTTTGTTGACTCTATATCTAGTTGTTGACTCTAAGCGTTACTTGTTTGCAACGTTACCAAGCTTCAACCACGTGTCGATAACCGTATCTGGGTTTAGTGAAACAGAGCTGATGCCTTGTTCCATTAACCACTCCGCTAGGTCGTCATGGTCTGATGGGCCTTGGCCACAAATTCCTACGTATTTACCCGCTTTAGCTGCTGCATCGATTGCCATTTTCAGCATCGCTTTCACCGCTGGGTTACGCTCATCGAATAAGTGAGCAACGTCACCTGAATCTCGGTCTAGGCCAAGTGTCAGCTGTGTCATGTCGTTTGAACCGATAGAGAAGCCATCGAAGTACTTCAAGAATTCCTCAGCCAAAATCGCATTCGATGGTAGCTCACACATCATGATGACCTTCAGACCTTGGTCGCCACGACGAAGATCGAACTTAGCCAGAATGTCGATAACCGATGCTGCTTCGCTTGGAGTACGAACGAATGGGATCATGATTTCAACGTTCTTAAGACCCATTTCGTTGCGAACGCGTTTGATTGCTTGAGTCTCTAGCTCGAAACAGTCTTCGAATACTGGTGAGATGTAACGAGATGCGCCACGGAAGCCCAGCATTGGGTTCTCTTCATGCGGTTCAAACGTTTTACCACCGACTAGGTTGCTGTATTCGTTCGACTTGAAGTCAGACATACGTACGATCACACGCTTAGGCCAGAATGCAGAAGCGATTGTAGCAATGCCTTCTGTTAGCTTGCTTACGTAGAAATCGATAGGATCTTTGTAGCCACGAATACGCTGGTTGATTTCTGCTTTGATCTCATCCGTTTGCTCATCGAAGTTCAACAGAGCTTTAGGGTGAATACCAATCATCTTGTTGATGATGAATTCAAGGCGAGCAAGGCCAACACCTTCGTTCGGGATTTGGGCGAAGTCGAAGGCACGATCTGGGTTACCCACGTTCATCATTACTTTGGTTGGCAGCATTGGTAGCTCATCAACCTCAGAACGTTTGATCTCGAAGTCGAGTTCGCCGTTGTAAACGTAGCCTGTTTCGCCTTCTGAACATGACACTGTTACGGTGTCGCCATCATTCAGGCTGCTTGTCGCGGTACCACAACCAACTATGGCAGGAATGCCTAGCTCACGAGCAATGATTGCTGCGTGACAAGTACGGCCGCCACGGTTAGTGACAATCGCAGAGGCTTTCTTCATCACAGGCTCCCAGTCCGGGTCTGTCATGTCAGTGACCAGTACGTCGCCTTCTTGAACCAGTGACATTTGGTCTAGAGAGTCAACCAAGCGAACAGGGCCTGAACCGATACGCTGACCGATAGCGCGGCCTTCAACCAAGACATCCGCCTTGTTGTTTAGCTCGTAACGCTCGATAACGTTTTGGTCGCTCTGAGAACATACGGTTTCAGGACGCGCTTGAACGATGTAAAGCTTGCCGTCGATGCCATCTTTTGCCCACTCAATGTCCATCGGACGTTGGTAGTGCTTCTCGATGATCATTGCTTGTTTTGCAAGTTCTTTGATCTCTTCATCGTTCAATGAGAACTCGTTACGTTCTTTAGTATCTGTATCGATGATATCAACTTGCTTGCCGATCTCTTGGTTGGTTGAGTAGATCATCTTGATCAACTTAGAACCAAACGTCTTTTTAACAACTGGGTAGTGACCCGCTTCTAGCATTGGCTTATGAACGTAGAACTCATCTGGGTTCACCGCGCCTTGTACGACCATTTCACCTAGGCCCCAAGAAGAGGTGATGAATACCACTTGGTCGAAGCCTGACTCAGTATCAAGCGTGAACATCACACCTGAAGAAGCTTTGTCTGAGCGAACCATACGCTGGATACCCGCAGACAATGAAATGCCACGGTGATCAAAGCCTTGGTGTACTCGGTAAGAGATAGCGCGATCGTTAAACAGAGAAGCGAACACGTGTTTCGTTGCTTCGATAACTGCATCGATACCTTTCACGTTAAGGAAGGTTTCTTGTTGGCCAGCAAAAGAAGCATCTGGAAGGTCTTCAGCTGTTGCCGATGAGCGAACCGCAACAGACAATTCTTCGTTGCCTTCAATCAGTTCACGGTAGTTATCACGGATATCTTGCTCTAGTGATTCTGGGAAGGGTGCGTCTAGAACCCATTGTCGAATCGTTGCACCTGTCTTACGCAGTGCGTCAACGTCTTCAACATCAAGTTCATCAAGGAGTTGGTGAATGCGCTCATCAAGACCTTTGTAGTCAAGAAAGTTGTTAAACGCATAAGATGTGGTAGCAAAACCATTAGGTACTGATACGCCAGCGTTGGCTAGGTTAGAAACCATCTCGCCAAGTGAAGCATTCTTACCGCCGACTTTGTCGACATCTTCCATGGAAAGGCCATTGAACCATAGGGTGTTATTTTGCATTTATTTCTCCAGAAACATAGCAAGCATTGTAGGGATTTAAAGGCAAACGATTACGTATCAGTTTAAAAAAATGTAAATTATTTTCTAAAGCTGTGGGGGACGTAATAGTCAGCAGGGTTTCGTTATATATATTATGGTTCCCATCCTACTCAAAATAATTTTAAACATTAAATAAAAAATGCAAATTGATATCCAAAGTCGTGATGTATTCTATGTTTCTGATGGAACGGCCATAACATGTGAGACTTTAGGGCATGTTGTTCTAGGTCAATTCCCATTCGAAGCTAATGAAAAAACCTTCCCGTTTGTCGAAAGTGAAGACAAACTTTCTGATTTATTGAAAGAGATCGAGATTTCATATCGAGCAACAGGCCATGAACCTTTGGTCTTTTTCTCGATTGTGATTCCGGAGATAAAACTCAAGCTGTTAGATGCGCCTGCGCATTGTTATGACGTGTTAGAAAGTATCGTGCAGAAAGTGCAAGATGATACGAAAATGGCGCCTAAGCCGAAGCTGCAGCGTTCTCGTAGCGTTAATAAAGACTCGGACAAATACTTCGACCGTATTGCTGCTATCGAATACACGTTAGCGCACGACGACGGCATTACTTTAAAAGGCTTGGAAGAGGCAGACATTATCTTGTTGGGTGTCTCTCGCAGCGGTAAAACGCCAACGAGCTTGTACATGGCAATGCAGTTTGGTTTACGCGTCGCAAACTATCCGTTTATCCATGATGATATTGCTCGCTTAAGGTTGTTACCGGAGTTTGAGATATATCGCCATAAGTTGTTTGGTTTGACGATCGATGCGGAAAGGCTGACCGAGATCCGTGAGAATCGATTGGCAGGTAGCGAGTACGCAAGTGATTCACAATGTTTGTATGAGCTACAAACGGTTGAAGGGTTGTTCAGACGTGAAGCCATTCCATACATCAACACCTCGTCACTGTCTGTTGAAGAGATTTCGACACGAATCTTGGAACGTACAGGTTTGAGAAGGCGCTTGTTGTAGAAAAAGACAATTGAGTCATAAAAATCGAAGCTCGTACGGACAATGGTTCGGGGAGCTTCGATTTTTCTTTTAGCTGGTTGTTAGCTATTAACTATTAACGACTCAACAAATTAGCGAAGCAGCATGATGCTAAGCGTTTTGCTCTGTTTTTCGAGCCAATGTTCAAGTGCTGGTGGCCATTCGATACTTGGTTCGACACAGAAACCGCGAAGCATTGAGAAATAAAGAGCTTGATCAACCAAAGGTAGCGATGATTCACCATTCTCTAGTTCCAATAGAAGCTCTGCATCTTTCAGCAATGGGTTAATCAGTTGAACGTATTGTGGGGTCTTTTCTAAGAGCTCTTCAAAATTAAAGCCTTCGGTCTCTTTACTAACACGCCAAGCTTTTTTTGCTCCAGCCGAACGATATTCAGCCAAGTCGAGGTTCCACCAACGTGGGCGTCCGATCTGTTGAGTGAGAGGGAAAGTTCGGCTTTGGAAAAGAGTAGCCTGCTCTGAAGGTTCACGTTGCTCATTATTTGATTTCAAATCCATGAAATAAGCAATGATGTCTAGGCTTTCGGCCATGATAGAACCATCGTCTTTCTGTAAGACGGGCACCATTTTTTTACCGATCAGATCGATAAGGGTTTGGGCATCATCATAATCCACAGAAACAAGTTCGATATTCAAGCCAAGAGATTGAGCAATGTAGGCAACTCTTGCACAGAAAGGGCAGTGGTCGTAAATGTAAAGCTTCATAGCTTCCCTCATTTATGGTCATTACAAGTATAAGATAATGCTAATGTACCAGAAACTCTTACGAATACTAAGCATCAATAAATGCCAAGTTCCAGTAAACGCTTAGCACTAATAAACAGCATGCACTAACAGACAATAAGTATTTAGTGTAGATACTCTTTACTGAATTCTATTGTCCGTTGGATTGGACGTTATTGTAATGAGTAAATTAGAGGGGAAACTGGTGGGTAAATTACAGGCACAAAAAAGGCTCTGGCTGCTCACTCTAATGTAGAAGAATGAAGTCAGCCAAAGCCTCAATTTTGTTACCTTTAGCAGAGTGACTACTAAAAGAGCGGAGCGGTTAAACTATGCTTTTTTAAGGTCTTTTGCAGGGTAAGTAAGCGTCATTATTGCGCCTTCTACTGTTGTAACATGAACGTAGCCACCACCAGCACTTAGGCCAATTACTACCATTTCACCTAGCTCAACACCTTTTGTTGCAACAACGCGATCATCAACTGAAAACACTTTACACACCTTCAATAAAATAAATAAATACGACAGATATCGAACGCGGATTTAAACAGATGGTATCCCAATCAACTAATCCGGTTATTTGTCGTAAAGATTAAATTTAGTTATGCATAAATCGGCATTTCTTAAAAATCAGTTGGTTAACATGCTTGGGGTGTTATTTGTCGGCGGGATAAATGACACCAACTTGCTGACGCATATCTGTAATTAACTTGGCAACGGTTAAAGCACGCAGTTGGGCTTGAGCTTGGGTGCTTTTGTCACCAGCAATGCAGTTTGCAAAGGCTTGGACCTCGTAACTCATGGAGTTTTCGCTTTGTGCTTGAGTAAGGTTTTCTACCGTGCCATCACGATAGCGAATCTTAACGTCGGTGCATTCTGCAATGTGATCGATGATGATCGCTCCCTGTTCGCCTTGGATCTCGCTTGGTACGTAAGAGTCGCTGACTTTAGAGTGCGCAAGGGTTACATCAAATTCTGGATACTGGAAGATCGCACAGCCATGCGCATCCACACCTGAGTCAAGTAGCTTTGCCGAAGCCAGCGCATTCTCAGGTTCACCAAACAGAGCAGAAGTCGCGGCTACGCAGTAGAAGCCAATATCGACTAATGAACCGTTAGAGAAAGCTGGGTTGAAGGTGTTTGGGTTCTCGCCGTTTAGGTATTTCTGGTAACGCGATGAATACTGACAGTAGTTGATGTGCGCTTTATGCACTTTGCCTATCTTTTTTAAGCCGAGTTGAACTTGCTCAAAGTTCGGTAGATACTGAGATTTATACGCCTCAAACAGCACCACCCCGTTCTTCTGAGCGACCTCAAACATGTGTGTTGCTTCTTCAATATTCGATGCGACAGGCTTCTCACAGATGACATGCTTGCCGTGTTCCATCATCAAGATAGATTGCTCGCAGTGCAGTGAGTTTGGTGAAGCGATGTACACGGCTTCAACTGTGTTGTCATTTGCCAATGCGTCGAGTGAGTCATACGTCGTTTCAACGTTAAATTCTTGGGCGAACTGTGCCGCGCTGGCCAGATTTCGTGAATAAACCGCAGCAAGTTGCATCGATTGTGATTCATGAGCAGCTTGAACAAATTTCTTTGTAATCCAATTGGTTCCAATTACAGCGAACTTAATCATAAGGTATCCGTTAGTTAGTATATTAATTCTATGAAGATAGTAGCACTCAATGGCTAGCATTGTTTCTGAGATTTGCGGAACAATTCTCCAAGATCTTTAGTCTGATATTAATATTAACTCGTCTATACCTGAGCTTTCTAGAGCATCATAATAGAGTCTTTTGTTGTGCTGGTTCGGAGGTGGGAGGTGCAGGTTTAGTATCAGTGACCGATTGTATTCTCTCAATTGGTGGTTTATTGGAAGTGTTTAATATAAAAGACTCAATACCCAAAGAATGAAGATCTATTGATTATATCCTCTCGTCAATTCTTAAGAAATATTATACAAGCTGAATTGGTGTGCAATTGTATTTATATGCAATCGCGCAATTAACCTATGGTGTTTTAATATCACTTTGTTTAGTAATTGATAACATTTTAAGACAATAAATGTTATCGATTGGGAGCAATTTACGTTACAGAGTCACGAAATTGAACATAATTGGAATAATGAACAACATTTGTTTTAGATTGGTTCTAATTATGAGAAATAGGGGGGTTACTTTTGTTGATATTTATATTAATTTCTTATGGGTTAAATTATTAGCAA
>NZ_JBFRVX010000422.1:0-1638 GCF_041475345.1 Vibrio sp. 10N.222.48.A3
ATTTTGTCGTTTGTGAAACCACGTTTAGTGAAGTAGTCATAAGCTTCAGGTGCACGTGACGCAAAACTCTCAGTGGTGATAGTGTGAACGGGTGAAGGCGGGTACATGGTCGCTTTAGGTGAATCACAGTCTTCTTTGGTGGTACAAGTTAAGAACTCTTGTTCATTAACACCACTACCAAAGTCAACTTTAACCATGTCGTATTTGCCTAGAACGGCAGTTGGCGCCCAGTAGTAACCAAACCAAGCTTCTTCGCGCTCATAAGCTTTTGCGATAGAGCCAGATAAGCCGGCACTCGAGCCTGGATCAACAATCGTGAAACCACTGTCTTCCAGCTCAAGAGCGTTAAACAAGTTTCCGGCACTGATCTGACAGTTCCAGCCTGCTGGGCAACTGTAAAATGCTGATGTATCTGGGTCTTCAGGGTGCTTAAATAAGCTAGCGTTTTTACGTACACCTTCGATGGTTGCCATCTCTGGGTATTGTTTAACTAAGTAAGCTGGAACCCAAAAGCCTTCTTCACCGCCATTCACAAGTGCTTTACCTGCATAGCGAAGACGTTTTTCTTGGACACCCTTGTCCAATGCGTCTTTTAAGCTGTTGCTCCAAAGTTCAGGTGCAACATCAGGCTGGCCTTTTTCAATCATGGATGTGCCTGTTGGCATAGTGTCGCCAGGGATAAGTTCGGCATCACACCCATAACCATGTTCTAGGATGAATTGGTCGATATTGGCGATCAGTGTTGCAGAGTTCCAGTTCATATCTGCGATTGTTACGCTGCCACATTCTCCAGCGTTAGCATTACCGCTGGCTGCTGCTACTAACAAAAATACGGAGCTTAACTTGTATTTCATATTGAGTTTCCTTTCTCTTTAATAATACAACTAAGGTAACCAAGGTAAATTGATTATCTAAATTGCTCGATGGTGATCCTTTCCGTGTATTTGAACCATTTGAGCAGAAGGAGGGATGGGTGAAGTGTGAATAGATAAACGTGCAAAGTCAGTGAAGTGTGATTTGCCAATTCATCCACTGTGTTTCAACAGCCATCGGATAACTTTGTCAAACTATTACAAATTCGTCAAAAACCACCTCTATTTATAATCTTAGGGAATAATCGTACGAATTCCATCTTTGATGCGATTTACATGGCACTTTAACCGTCTGTGTCACATTACCGATAAAGTTAGGCATGGGCGGTTGATTTTTGAAGGGTTTTAAAGGTGGTAAGACCATGTCTGAAGTGCGTGAAATGCGCTGAATGGTTTTTAAAATCGTAGTTTTAACAATAATTTCGTCAAAAATATCCAACTTGGTTTTAGAGTGTTTTGGCGTGAGTCCAATAGGCACTGTGGCTGTCAGGAATTAATGACAGCCATGCAGTTGCACAAGAAAGCTATAGTTGTACAAAAAAGCTATCGTGGCACAGAAAAGTTACATCGGTAGGTTTAAAAACTCATTTTGGTAAAGCTTATTGGCCAAGCTATCGCGAAGTTTAGTTGGAAGGAATTTCATGCGATTGATTTGTCTTACCAACTCTTGTGCAAAGCTAGGTGTTTGTTTCATGTTCATCACACAACCCATAAGATTGATACTCTGCGCATCAAGCAGCTTTTTCGCTTGCTCTAGGTGGTGACT
>NZ_JBFRVX010000423.1:0-5708 GCF_041475345.1 Vibrio sp. 10N.222.48.A3
ACGACAGTCTAAGATCCTTCTTATCTCGTAGATAGCAACCAATACTGAAGCAGATGTCACGGCTTTACCCGACCAACCTACACGCTTCAAAACTCGCTTACTGATTACATGTCCTTTATTTTGATACAAGTAAAAAAGAACCTTACGATGAGGCTCTGAAAGCGTCCCTATTATCGAGCCACACTCCTGCTTTCGGACGATCCTCGTATCAGATTGAAACTCTTTTTTATTTAGAACCCACTTAGACGGAAGTTTAAAATCGTCTACGTGATCCGCTATTTTTTGTATGGATTCCTCACGTTTCATAAGCAGTTGTCTTTTAAGATATTTCCAATATTATCGAATGGTACAAAAATACTAAATTGATAGATCACTTAATACCGTACATTTACTGCAAAATTGATCTTGTGGAATTGTTCTAAGAAACGAATTTTTAGTGGACAACCAGTATTACCCGGTAAGTCGATGGCTTTTACGGTATTGGCTTGGAGATAAACCAAAATGCTTTTTAAAGCGATGTGAGAAGTTATAAGGATCTTTGTAACCCAAGCGGTTGGCAATCATCGACACCGACCAATCTTGGTATTTTAACAAACTGGTCGCTTTATCCATTCTTAGTTGAATCAACTTGCTGCGTGGTGATAGGTCGAAGAGCGTCTTGGTAACTCGATTAAGCTGCTCTTCGCTGATAAACACCCTTTGAGCCATACCAGCTACTGTCCATGGTTGATGCAGACTACTTTCAATTTCATTATAGAGCGCTTGAACACGAGCGGTGGTGCTTGTTGATTTAGGTTCAAAACCCGTCAACGTTCGGACTATTTCACTCAAGAGTAACTTACGGTAACTGGCTCGGCCCCCTATCTCAAAGTAAACCAAGTTCATTAATGACCAGATCTGCTCACACTCTCCAAAAGGCACAATCCCCTGACCTAAACTTGCTATGTGTTGCCACTGCTTAGTATCGGGGGTCAACATCCACGCCATTTTCCAATAGTTATATTGCGGATCGAGTTCAAAACGAAATGGGGTTCCGGCAGGAAGAACCACCAGCGTATACGGTGTAATCGCTTGTACTGATGTCGTGGTTGTTAGAATGCCGCCACCTTCCATAGTGAAAATCAACGTATGAACATTAACGGATTCTCGCTCAACCCAATAACCATCGTATAGTTTTGCCATACCGCCCATATAGACACCAAAGCTTTTCATCTCTGGGATATCTTCAACGGTCAAAAAACGTTCTTTGCAATGTTCCGCGAGAAAAACATCATCTTGCCACGTTGATTTAGGCTCCATGGTGTCAATGACGGATTCGCACAGGTTTTGTTGTTTTTTAAACATGTTGTTACTTCGCTCAAATCACTATAGTTCTGCCATAAATCGGAGAGCTTATGACAACTAACATCAACCCTAACTCATCTATGAATAACAAGCCAGAGAGCATATTACCTCGTATCGTTAAACTTGGTTTACCTGTAGCTTTGCAAAGTGCGCTGGTTGCTATTCTTGCCCTTGCTGACGTCTTGATGGTCAGTGATTTTGGTATGGAAGCAGCAGCCGCTGTGGGAATCGCATCAAAATGGCACTTCGTTGCGATTATGATTATGGCAGGGTTGGCCTCAGCAAACGGTACATTAGTTGCTCAATACTGGGGAAAGAATGACCGAAAAAGTGCACGTACCGTGTCATCTATCGCGATGGTGTTTGGTTTAAAAGTTCTGCTGCCTGTTACAGCAATCATCACTCTTGGTTCTCAGTTTTTAATGATGTTGCAAACTAGCGATCAAACCGTGATTGAGCTTGGAGCGACTTACCTTTGGTATGGGTTCCCTGTTCTACTTCTAACTCACATTGTAGTAGTGGTAGAAGCAAGCATGCGCTCATCAGGTGACACCGTAACTCCACTATTGTTAGGTGGTATTACTATTGCACTCAACATTGCGCTTAACTTCGTTCTAATTAAAGGGGCTTTCGGCATTCCAGCAATGGGCGTTGCAGGTGCTGCATTGGCGACAACCTTAGCGCGATTGATTCAAGTGGGCTTAATGTATAGCTACATGCGTGTGCGTAAACACTGGCTGCTAACCACCCCAAGCTCACCACACCGTCCATCACTGTGGCTTTCTTACCGTCGTATTGCGTTGCCGCTAACGATGAATGCCGTGTTGTGGGCAATGGGCACAATGGCATATCAAATGATCTTTGGTCACATGGGCACGACTGAACTTGCGGTGTTCTCGATGCTCGCACCGTTCGAATCGCTGTGTTACTCAATATTCTTTGGTATTTCGGTGGCGTGTTCAGTATTGCTTGGCCATTCGCTGGGCCGTGATGAATTTGATGATGCTATGAGCATGGGTCTAACATTCATTAAAGCCGTCGTTGGCTTTGGCGCTGTCGTTGGCATGCTACTGTTTATGGGTAAAGAGCATGTTCTATCATGGTTAAACCTTTCTACAGATGCATTGTACCCGCTTGCTTCGCCAGCAATGATGATCATGTGTTTTGCAGTGGTGATTCGTATGCTCAACATGGTGATCATTAACGGTATTATTCGTGCTGGTGGTGATAACGCTTTTTGCCTTCGCATGGATTTCATCGCGATGTGGATGGTGGGCATTCCAGTGTGTGTTTATGGCGCGTTTGTCGCTGGATGGGATTTCAAATACATCTATGGCCTGATGTTGGTAGAAGAAGTGGTGAAACTGGCAATATGCTCGCACCGCTACTTGAGCCGACGCTGGATCAACAATCTCACAGTGACCTACGACGAGCCTCAAGCGGTGTAGCTTTATACATAAAGTATTCTTTCTACAAGACTGCCTTCTGATAATGCAGTTAGCAGAAACACAAAAGGTCTGAGCAATCAGACCTTTTTCGTTTCTTCTGCGACCACTTTAAAGCACTAGTTACTTCTTGTTCATTCGGATATGGCGATTAGACACATTCGGCAGTGGCTTCTCTGGCACTTTATGTTTCTCATGAATCAAATGCCTGATCGCTAAAATCGGATGCTTAAGTAGCATTCTTGGCCCTGCATAGCGCATCACTAAACGCATCTGCTCTTTAGGATCAGGCTTATAACAATGAATCGGACACTTGTTACAGGTCGGCTTTGCTTCGCCATAAGGGCATCTATCAAGTCGTGTCTCTGCATAACGCAACAGTTGCTCACACTCTTCACATAACGCGTTATTCTGACGAACCGCACCGTGGTGATCTTTACAGTAGATGTGCACCATCGCAATAACGGTTTTGTACTCCGTTGCGAGTTCGCCTTGTAGAATGTTGTTATGTTGGAACATGATTAATTACCTAATGAGAGACCGTACAGGTTGAGTTCTAGATCTAAAATGATTATCCTCCACCGCATAAACTAAATACAAGGCTATGCAGCAATGAACCGTAAGAAAAAAATCAATCAAATTCTAAAGAAAAGACAGAAACAGGCG
This sequence comes from Vibrio sp. 10N.222.48.A3, assembly GCF_041475345.1. Lineage (NCBI taxonomy): Bacteria > Pseudomonadati > Pseudomonadota > Gammaproteobacteria > Vibrionales > Vibrionaceae > Vibrio > Vibrio sp. 10N.222.48.A3. Next base: position 3,456 of record NZ_JBFRVX010000423.1, read on the forward strand.
AATTCTAAACTGCATGGTAGCAACAAGCCTCGCTATATTTCTAAAGCTGATCGCGCAAAAATGGAAGCTGAAGAACAAGCGAAAGCCGCTCTAGAGCAAGCTGAGGGTTCAGTAGAGACAGCGGTTGAAGCAGAAGAAGCTGGTATTGAAACTAAAGAAAAAAAAGCTGCAGAGTAAACTTTTGACTCACGAGATACTCTTGCTCAGCGCTCAGATCAGAGCCTGTAGACAAGAACATAAAAAGCAGCCTCTATTTGGGCTGCTTTTTTGATCCTACCGTATTAACCTAGCGACTTAGCTATTCAATTAACCTTTGAATGGTTTAACTTCCCAACGTGCGAACGGCACTTTTGCATTAATCCCTGCTCTTCCCCAGCGGTCTACCGAGTCAACTACAAGAATTCGCTCATTAGGCACCAGCGACTTAATCAAAGTCGTCGGCTTTTTCGCTGTCACTAACCATAGCGCGTCATCTTCAGAAAACATCGCTTTGAGTTTGGCCTTGTCTTGTTCTGTCCATTCCAGTTCAGCTTTGAACATACGTGCTTCAACAAACAGTTGGCTACCAGAAGCAAAATCTTCCAAGCTTTCTGAAAGTAACAATACTGAATCTACGTCGTTATCCAATAATACCGCTTGTTGCTTGTTAATCAGTTCACGCACATCCAACATCACACGTTGTAGGTTGCTATCAATCGTCTCTGCTTGCGCTGGCCACAACAACTTAAAGTCGTCAGCCACGATAGCAGCCATGCGCGTTAGGTTGGTTGGATTTAACCAAGCATACTTAGACACTTCACCACTTGATAGCGTCAACGCGGCAACACCTTGTGCTCGCGGTGTAATAGCTTGAGCGGCATCCACCTCAACCAAGCGGATATTGCCTTGCCTTGCGTATACAAATGTAGGATCCGCTTGCCAAATAGATGACAGCGTTAACGCAACGGTCGCCTTCTCTCCTGACTTAAGCACCTTGCTTTCACCCTTAGTGCCAAACCAGTTAAGTAAGCGATCAATGCCGTAACGTTTTGGTGGTAGGTATTCAGTGGTAATGTCAGTGCCTTTGGTTAGCTCTGTTGCCAATGCATAAGTCACAGGTGTGCTCGTTAAGATATCTTCTGCATTAGCGTTCAGTGACACCACAGATCCAGCCATTAACACACTACCAAGTACACCCACTTGAGCCGCTGTTTTTACTGAGCTTGAAATACGATTCATCAAAGGAGTCATGGTTATGCCTTTCTTATAATTCGGTATAGCGTTGCCGCTAGGAAAAACGTTGCAGAAACGATGATTATTGAAGCGCCTGACGGCACAGGCAGTTTAAGTTCCATCGGTAATACCGTTCCGACTAAACATGCAATAGTTGCCAGCAACGCAGAAAGCAAAACAAAGCTCCCCATGCGTTTAGTCAACAATCGCGCCGTAGCACCCGGAATCAATAATAACGCACCAACCAAAACAGCACCCACGATCTTCACCGCAGCAATCGTCACCAAAGTAATCATCATCACAAACAGGTAGTCATAGAAGCTGGTGTTATAGCCGCGCACCTTGGCAATATCCGGGCTAATACAAGTGAGAAGAATACGGTTGAACGTCGGTATCAAGAGCAAAATGATGAGCGCGCAGCTGCCTGCGAGAATTGCTAAATCTTGGTCTGTTACCGTCAGAATCGAACCAAATAACACGTTCTCAAGCATGTGGATATTGATCTTACGCGCCACGTACATCAGCAATGCCGCACCTACTGCCAATGCTAGCGCTAGAAACACACCAACTAAGGTGTCGTATGGCACGTTGGTTCTGTTTCTTACAAAGTGAAGAAGCAAAGCAAAGATCATACAGAAGCTAAACAGACCAATAATTGGGTTTTCTGGTGGCTCGCCAAGCAAAACACCAATGGCAATACCGGTTAATGCAGCATGACCTACCGCTTCAGAGAAGAATGCCAAGCGTTTAGCAATCACCAAAGTACCAAGGCCACCTAATAACGGGCCAAGTAACAATGCGGCAACCAGTGCATTTACCATAAACGCATACATGAAGCTGTCTGATAACCAACCCGCTTCAACGCCACTAGTGGCAAGTTGTCGTAACCACTCCATTACGCAACCTCCTTCGATTTGGTGATGGCAGATCCACTGCTATAGTGCTGGAACAGACTCTCGATTTTAGTCGGGTGTAGTACTTGTTCATGTGGACCACTATCCACCAAGAATCGATTCACAACATGTACATTCGCTTCAAGAC
>NZ_JBFRVX010000424.1:0-7766 GCF_041475345.1 Vibrio sp. 10N.222.48.A3
AAGTTTGCGACAGAACCCGATATTGCCGTTTTTGATACTAGTAACGAAATCTTTGATTGCCTTGGGTACTCGATGTTTGCCGTTTTCATCGAGATTACTTTCTACTACGCGTTTAATGATTTCATTCACCGACTCTTGACCACATAGACCGGCGATTAAGCTAAAAGCTTGTTGGTATCTATCCTGTTCCGAAAAGCCTTTAGCTTCTTCAAAATAGAGTTCATCAACCTCTTGCTCTATTGCATATTCTTCAATAAATTCAATGACACCTTCAACGTTTGGTATGCCTACCCCATTAGTTACTTGACTTAATGCAGCACCAAATAAAAAAGTAGACCCTTTGTTATTTTTTTTGAGGCGTATATTTAGAATACGTTCATCGTAAAAGCCAATTGACATATATTGCTTTTTCTCCTGCTATTGTTTTGCTTTGTCGTTGATACTAATCACTGTGTCGATTTGAGGCTGCGAAAACTCTTTACTCATAAGCGAAGAGGTAACTAGCTTACGCGCTTTTAGAGTGCGCTTGTCGAAACTTTCAATGTTATTTAACCAGTTGATATTCTTTCACAAGGCTGTCCAATGGGATTCTAAGCCCATCGTGTAGCTTGCGAATCATTGAGATAGATAAACGTCTTTGACGGCTCAGAATCTCCGTAACACGGCTACGCTGACCAAGGAAAGGTACAAGGTCTATTCCCCTTAATTAAAAACTGGATCAGAAATTTGAATAAGGACTTTTCCTTCGCTTTCAAACACACTTTGCACTTCTTGGAAATTCCAATCATCACCAGAAGTTAAATCCGCATCAAAAGGAACAGTGGCATCAATACTTTCAAGACGCTCTAATAGCCCTTTAACATTAGAGTATACCCCTTCCTCTTTTGCTTCTTGCAGGAAGGTTCTTGGCGGTTCATGGTAGACATTACCAACAGGTAGTACACCATATTCTTTATGTTGAATCTTGACTTGTAATGTTGGTGATGCCTTTCTTAGCAATTCCAAAATCTGACTTGTTTTCATGCGAAAATTTTCCCTTAGCAACGTGTTAGTGTTCTATCGTGATACTTCATTGTTGCCGCACCAATAGACAATGTGCTGACAGCAAAGAAAGCAAACCAACGATAATTTAGATATTTGGTTACGGCTGATAATGCATCGGTTGGTACTGGTGCTGTCCACGCAACAATGAAGCTGATTACGCTACCCAACATAAGAGCAACGGTAATAATTATTCCTGCTTTAATTTTCCAATCAAAGAACTCAAAAAACATGATGTCTTTTTATCCCTTTTGTTCGTTGTCTTTGTTTGGTAGGCCATTCACAGCGTCTAAGTCACGCTGTTCACCCGCCTTTGCTATCCGTGATAACTGGCGTTCGGACTTACCCCAACGTTTTGCGATTTCTTCAAACTTCCAACCTTTAGCGTTTGCTATAAGCTGAAACTCTGTAATATTTCTACCTGTCATATGTGTCTAGTACATTCCAATTTAATTACCTGTCAAATATGTCTAGCTCACTAATCGCCAGTATTTCGACTCTCAGGAGCTAACAACGACTCAAAACGTTCTAAGTTTTTGATATTACACTCTTGATTGAATTTTTCTTCAAACCCTAACACTGTAATAAGCTCTCGTTTAGAAGTGGATAGTAAGTAAATAGCGTCCGTGTGCTCATTGAACATTTTTAGAAGAAACTCAATAGCATCAACTCGGTTTCGAGTGGATCTACCTTTCCATGCTGGCTCATGATGGAATAAACGATTCCTGAACTTATTTAATGCTCCCATTTTCTGAAATAATGTATTGAGTTTAACTCTCTTCTCTCTAGCGTTCGGGAAACACTTATCCAACTGTGTTTGCCATAGGTTATGATCTCTGTTGCGAGGGTTGTTGTAGTCTCGGTGTAACATGTGAACCCAAAATCCAAACGGTAATCGAGAAACAAGATCGTTACTGGTATATCGAGCGCCTACATCCTTTAAACACTGCTGTTCTGCAAAATCGACTTGTTTTCGAGACTCTTGACTTAGAGGAATTCGCTTATACCATTCATCATCTTCAAAGCATTCTGTTGCTGATTTATGGATTGAATTTCTCAATGTCACTTCAAGTAGCTGAACTACTGAGAAAAACTGAGACATTATACTTTGCATCGCCATATAAACGGCTATCAACTCACTATCAGATTTACAGTCGAGCACCTGACGATAGGTCTCTAGTTTTTCTGTAGAAAGTCCTTGCTTGATCTCTTCCAAATCCAAATTATTTGCCCTCTGTATCAAGGTTGTGTATTATTAGAAACAACTGAGGTTAATCCTCTTGTTGTGATAGCCCTGTCCTCTTCCGCTGGAAACAGTATTGACAACAGGTAGCGAGTTTAAGAGCCACCCTTTCGAGGGTGGCTCACTTGTTTGTAGCTAATAAAAGTACACTACATACACCCGTCATATATGTCTAGCATATTTTAAAAAGCCATATCTGCAATTGCTAGCATACTCACAGTATCTGTCTCTATAAGTCTTACCGTGGTTTCAAGGCTCTTATTTCCAAGCATCAAATGGATAGTCGGAACGTCTACTCCATGACGTTTAAGCCTTACAGCAAACGTGCGTCTACCGCTTAGAATACTAGGCTGATCAATACCAGAATCAGCCAACAATCGTTTGATGTGATTATTTAAAGCATTACAGTGGTAAGTCGTATTACCTTTCTCTGTGGTTCTATGCTTGATTTTAAAATGGTCGCCATTCCTACGCTTAAAGAATGGTTCATCAGCATCAAAAGCATTGTATTGATCGGGGTGATCACCATCTTTTAGCCGTTGCTCAATGTAGTTCTTGATAAGATTCTGTAGCTTAATGTTGGACAGATAAAAATCTCGATTCACATCGCCTTTAATGGCAAAGCATTTTGTTAGGTGTCCGTTCTTCTTAACAATGTCTCGAACTTGGATGCGACATACCTCTAGTGTTGTCATTCCACTACCCAAGAAAAATCCCATTAGACACGCATTAAGCTCTGGCTCTGGTGTCTGTGTAATGACTTTAAAGATCCAAGTTTTGTCTTTGTCCTCGATGAGCGTTGGTAGTGCCATGTGTGCATTTTCCTGTTTTGCATGAATAAACACACACGCTAACAGTGACAAGTTTAGAAATCAGTGATCTAAGGATTGGAATTACTGGCTTTGGGGGAAAACGTTCCGTAGTATCGAAATCAACTGATCACGATACTACATACTGGAGTGGTTAAGGTAATTGATGGGCTGTTGCTGTTAAAGACTCGATTTGAACTGTTTTACCTGACATAGAAACTTCTTTGGTATAAAGACTTTCTGCCTTATCCCATTCTAAAAACGCCTGATTAGCTATCGTTTGAATATTAGCTAAATTCACATCGTATTTTTGCGTTAAGCTCAAAGGAAACTTGAAATCATAACTAAGCCAAATGCCATTTTGCTCGGGACGTAATACGTGTTGCCAGGCGGAGTACTGACTACCACAATTGTCATATTCAAAATTGCAAATCTCAAACCCCTTACTTTCCGGCAACTGAGATAAATATAAATACACATCGTAGGTTTGATACTCAGGCATCGCTTCAGCATTGTTAAAATTTAACACAATAACACTGTGTGCCCCTGCCTTTGTCCCAATCTCAATATGATTGGTAATAGGGGGGGGCGTTGCAGTGTTCGTACAGCCCAATAGCGCTGATGATATTCCCACCGCAAGTAACATTTTTTTCATAAATAGCCCTTTTTTTACTGGATATCTAACCAGTATAATAAGAATCACATCACGACACAATAAACATCCTCACCAATTGATTAATGTTGAATTAATCAATAATTTCAATATGTTCTTGTTTATATATGGTTCATGCTGGCTGCTATATACTTGCATGTAGAGTCAGTATGAAGCCGACAGAGCGAAGCGGCGTCAGTATTACTAATTTAGAGAAAACTGATCATTTTGAGGTTTAGGATCAAAAAATCAAGCGAAACCAAAACACATCACAACCCGTTAACATTTAACTAAATTCTGTAATTAACTTTCAGGAGAAAACTCTAGGGTATGGAAAGAGAAATGGCTGACTTTCGAGCGGTTGTAGCTAGAGTCGTCCCCTACCGCGCAAAAGCCAGCCTAATTTTGTCAATTTAACATATGATCGATAATACAATCCAAGAAAGAAGCACCGTACGGTGACTAATTTAGGTTCTGTCGCAAACTTTGAGGATTTAAGTTAAGGTTTGCTTGATTTCTACTCATGAAACTGATTCTTAATGTGTAAGGCTGTCACTTTCCTTCTGAAGTTGTTCTTGAAACCGTACGTTATTATCTCGCCTATAAACTCAGTTATCGTGAAATTGAAGAGATACAGCTTGAGCGTAGAGTTGTTGTAGATCACGCCACTATCGATCCGTCGATAAATTTGGAAACGTGATCGATTACTACCTTAGCCCGAACCGTGATGAGGCAGCTGCCAAAGCCTTTCTGAATAAGGCCATTGCACAAAATGGTTTACCAAGCAGGTTACTGCCAAGCAATAAACTTGCGCGGGACAAGAGTGAAGAACTTGGCCCCCCTAGTGGCTGCCATACATCCTCAAACAAACAGTCCATTTCCTGGTGTCGTGGGAGAAGCGAACGGCCATGTCATTGATTTTTTACTCTGCGATCGCCATGATGAGAAAGCGGCTCGCGCCTTCTTTACCAAGGCAATCGGCTATAATGGTTTATCAGAAAAAGTGGTTATCGATAAGAGTGGTACCAACGCGTTAGCGCTGCATAACATCAATGTTCAACTCTGGCTGACGGAGAAGAGACTCAACTTGATTGAAGTATTTCAAGTTAAATATCTGAACAATATAGTTGAGCAAAGTCACCGGAAAGTGAAAGGTAAAATACATCAGTGTTTAGGGGGGGAATTTGTATGAGAGAGCCAGTTCCACCCTGGCAGGCGTGGAACTGTGGTCGATAATTAAAAACGGACAGCTCGATAATCCTGAAGGCTTATCTGCTTGGGAGCAATTTTACGCACTAGCAGCCTAATTACATCTAAAAACCAGTACACTTATACTTCATCATAATTTTGCGATACAACCCCACATTATACGGCTTTGGCTCTAGAGCTGGTTTTGTTCATTTTACTTTAAATGACTAAAGCGTTGCTCCAAATTGTTCTAACAACTCACGTTGTGCATCGGTTAGATTTTTGGGTATTTCAACTTGAACCTCCACCAATAGATCGCCCGCTTCACCTTTACGACTTGTCACGCCTTTCCCCGTCATCTTGAATTTGCGCCCTGTTTGAGTACCCGCTGGAATTTTGAGTTTAAAGCGACTGTCTAACACATTCACCGTAACTTCCCCCCCTAAAGCCGCAGTAACCATATCAACTTTGGTGTGACAAATAATGTCATTACCATCGCGGTCTAGAAACCCATGTGGTCTGGTTGCAATAATGAATAATAAATCCCCCGAAGGACCACCATTAACGCCTAAACCACCTTTACCGGAGTAACGTATCTTTTCACCATCTTTAATACCCGAAGGGATCTTAACTTTGATTTTTTTCTGTTTACCATTGATTAGCAATTCGACCGTTTTTTCAGCCCCTTGAACCACATCAATAAAGTCTACAGTAAGCGTATATTGGTGATCTTGACCTTTTTGTCCGCGTGGGCGCCCGTGTCCACCACGAGTTTGTGAGAAGAGATCCTCAAACCCTCCACCAAAGCCGCCGCCACGTTGGCGGAAGGCATCACTAAAGAAGTCTTCGAACCCACTGTGACCACCAAAACCACGATTCTCAGATTCAGTATGACAAAATTGGTCATACTGAATGCGCTTTTCTTTGTCTGTTAAAATTTCATAAGCATCTTTTACTTCTTTGAAATTCGCTTCTGCTGTCGCATCTCCGGGATTTTTATCGGGGTGATACTTCACCGCCAACTTCTTGTAGGCTTTTTTAATCTCTTTCTCCGAGGCTCCCTTAGATACACCTAGCACGCTGTAATAATCTCGTTTTGACATGCTAAAAACTCACTCAATTTCTCATTCAAACAAAAAAGGGCGTATGAGTGACCTCTTACGCCCTGAATACCAATAAGTTCACGTCTCCATGATACATAACTCAACGTTTAACAGCTCGAAAGCAATTATCCGTCAGTGGCGTTACTTCATTTCTTCAAACTCAGCATCAACAACATCGTCGTCCTGCTTAGGTTGTTCATCAGCTTGCTGTGCTTGTGCTTTCTGTTGAGTAATTTCCATTAGCTTTTGAGCTGCTTGCATAAGTTCTTGAACTTTAGCGTCGATCACTTCTTTTTCGTCACCAGACTTAGCTAATTCTAGAGCTTCGATAACCGCTTCGATTTTAACTTTCTCGTCTGCAGGTAGAGCTTCACCCGCTTCTTCTACTTGCTTCTTAGTACCGTGAATCATTTGGTCAGCTTGGTTACGTGCAATGACTAGCTCTTCGAACTTCTTGTCCGTTTCTTTGTTAGCTTCTGCCTCTTGTACCATTGCTTCGATCTCTTCCTCAGACAAACCACCTGATGCTTGTATCGTGATCTTTTGCTCTTTACCTGTTGCTTTATCTTTAGCAGATACGTTCAGGATCCCATCCGCGTCTAGGTCGAATGTTACTTCGATTTGTGGCATGCCACGTGGAGCTGGTTGGATACCTTCTAGGTTGAACTGACCAAGAGACTTGTTGTAAGTCGCTTGCTTTCGTTCACCTTGAAGAACGTGGATAGTTACTGCGCTTTGGTTGTCTTCAGCTGTAGAGAACACTTGCACCGCTTTAGTCGGGATAGTTGTGTTTTTCTCGATAAGCTTAGCCATTACCCCGCCCATCGTTTCGATACCGAAAGAGAGAGGAGTAACGTCAAGTAGTAAAACATCTTTAACGTCACCAGCTAGCACTGCACCTTGAACAGCAGCACCCATTGCAACAGCTTCGTCAGGGTTCACGTCTTTACGTGGCTCTTTACCGAAGAATTCAGTTACTTTAGCTTGAACCATAGGCATACGAGTTTGACCACCCACTAAGATAACGTCAGTGATTTCGCCTACAGATAGGGCAGCATCTGCAAGAGCTACTTTTAGTGGCTCAAGAGAACGTTGAACTAGGTCTTCAACTAGAGACTCAAGCTTCGCTCGAGTCACTTTGATGTTCATGTGCTTAGGGCCATTCGCATCAGCCGTAACGTAAGGTAGGTTTACGTCAGTTTGAGTAGTAGAAGAAAGCTCGATTTTCGCCTTTTCTGCTGCTTCTTTAACACGCTGCATTGCTAGTGGATCAGTTTTAAGGTCGATACCTTGCTCTTTTTTGAACTCATCTACTAGGTAGTTAATCATGCGGTTATCGAAATCTTCACCACCAAGGTGAGTATCACCGTTAGTTGAAAGAACTTCGAAAGTTTTCTCACCTTCTACTTCATCAATTTCGATGATAGAGATATCGAATGTACCACCACCAAGGTCGTATACAGCGATAGTGCGATCACCACCTTGCTTGTCTAGACCGTAAGCTAGAGCAGCAGCAGTTGGTTCGTTGATGATCCGTTTAACATCTAGGCCTGCGATACGACCAGCATCTTTCGTTGCTTGACGCTGAGCATCGTTGAAGTAAGCAGGAACAGTAACAACTGCGCCAGTTACTTCTTCGCCTAGGAAGTCTTCAGCTGTTTTCTTCATTTTCTTAAGAACTTCAGCAGATACTTGAGGAGCAGCCATTTTTTGGCCTTGCGCTTCAACCC
>NZ_JBFRVX010000425.1:0-7550 GCF_041475345.1 Vibrio sp. 10N.222.48.A3
GGTATTATCGCTGGATTAATTGCCTTTAATCGCGTAACTCAACCCATCACTTCAACTGCAGGGGCAGCAAAGCGCCTCGCCAAAGGTGACTGGGAGACGAGCATGCCAAAAACGGGCAACATCTATGAAATTAGCATGTTAACTGCGTCATTTAATGAAATGACCAACAATTTAAAGGCTTCTTTTCAGGCGTTACAGGCTCAACTTACCTATGACTCATTAACCAAACTGTATAGTCGTGAAGGCTTTATTGATACAGCCAAGAAAAACCCTGAAAACGAAAAAGGTACACTTTATTTAATTGGTATTGACCGCTTTCGAGATATTAATGATAGCCTCGGCCATTACAATGGTGACCAACTGCTTATCATTGCGGCCGCTCGTTTAAGAGGTACGCTACCATCGAACTTCCTGTTAGCTCGAACTGGCGGGGATGAATTTGCGATTTACGCTCCTAACATCAATCAAATAGATGACGTTCAACTACTGACGAGTCGCTTACTTCGAATCTTTACCTCCCCATTTGCCATGGAATCAGAAAGCGTGGTCATCAAAGTATCAATGGGGGTCGTGAATGTCTCGAACGTCAACGACATTACACTGCTGCTACGCAACAGCAGTATAGCCTTGAGCAACGCAAAGCAAGACAAAACCAGTGTCAGTATTTACAACCCAGAAATGGGCAAAGCATCGAGATATCGTACCAAGATGCTGGCACGTCTTAACAAGGCAATTGATCTTCAGCAGTTCGAGCCTTTCTATCAGCCTATAATCGACCTTGAATCTGGAGCTACCATAGGTGCCGAGGCTTTGGCTCGTTGGGTAACGGACGAGGGTATAATCTCACCTTTGGAGTTCATTCCTTTAGCAGAAGAAACAGGATTGATCTACGACATTGGTAAGCAGATTTTGCACAAGTCATGTCGAGATACCGCAATTGCGATTGAATCTGGAAAATGGAATAAAGACTTCTCTATTCACGTTAACTTATCTGTCGACCAACTGAGTGAAAGCGGATTTATTGAATTGGTTAAAACCACGCTGCGTGACACCAAATTACCAGCCCAAAACCTGACGCTAGAGATCACTGAATCACGCATCGTCGACAATGACCAAACCATCATCGATAATATGCTGACGCTAAAAGCACTAGGCATCTCGATTGCAATTGATGACTTTGGTACCGGCTATTCGTCACTGGCTTACTTACACAAACTGCCATTTGATTGCTTAAAGATCGATCGCAGCTTCGTCAGTAAGTTGGAAAAAGAGAACCTAGACAGCTCCATCGTCGCGGCCATCGTCAACATTACCAAGGGTTTCAAAGTGAGTTTGGTGGCAGAAGGCGTTGAAACACAACAACAAGCTGAACTACTCAAGCAGCTTCAATGCCCATTAGCTCAAGGTTTCTTATACAGCCGTCCAGTTCCGTTTGACCAATGGCCTACCGACCTAGGCAGTAAGCTAAATGCCAAGTTTAAAACGAATAACAAAGTCGAATAAAACGCAGAGGCTAAACAGGGCACCAAAGAGAGCCGCGCCTAAATCAGGCAGAAACCGAATGAGTCAGATACAAAAATGCCAGCATGATGCTGGCATTTTTTATGTTTCTATTCTCTATCGAGTTATTAGATGACGCGAGAGAATTGCTGTTGGCGAGCCTTGGCACGTAGGTATTTATCAAAACACATACAGATGTTACGGATCAGCAAACGGCCACGCAAAGTTACGCGGATTTCTTTGTCATCGACTTCAACCAACTCATCGTTGATAAAGGTTTGTAGAAGCTCTAAATCTTCTTTGAAGTAGCGATTAAAGTTAACCGAGAACTCAGATTCGATCATTGTTTTATCAAGCTTGAAGTTACAAATCAGCTGCTTGATCACTTCACGACGTAGAAGGTCGTCACTGTCTAGTGCAACACCTTTCCAAAGTGCATGGCGCAGGTCATTCACTTGAGCGTAGTACTTCTTCAGCTCTTTCTGGTTTTGAGCGTAAGCATCACCGACCATTGAGATAGCAGAAACACCGAAACCAATTAAGTCAGCTTCACCTTGGGTCGTGTAGCCTTGGAAGTTACGATGCAGAATACCTTCACGTTGTGCTACGGCTAGCTCGTCTTCAGGTAATGCGAAGTGATCCATACCTATGAACTGATAACCCGCCCCGGTTAGCGTCTCGATAGTATCTTGTAAGATAGCCATCTTCTCTTTAGCTTCAGGTAGGTCTTCATCTTTTATCTTACGCTGCGCAGCAAACAGTTGCGGCATGTGTGCGTAGTTAAATACAGATAAACGGCCCGGCTTCATTTCTAACACTTGCTTCAATGTTTCAGCGAACAAAGCTTGAGTCTGCTTTGGTAGGCCGTAGATCAAATCCAGGTTAGTTGAACGGAAGCCTAGCTCTGTCGCACGTTGAACCATTGCAATAATGAACTCTTCATCTTGCTCACGGTTAACCAGCTTCTGTACTTCTTTATTAAAGTCTTGCACGCCAATGCTCAGGCGGTTGAAGCCTTCATTTCGAAGGTGGTCAAGTACGTCTAGCTCAATCTCACGCGGGTCAACTTCAATACTGATTTCAGCGTCAGCGGTGAAGTTAAACTCTTCACGCAAAATGCCCATCAAACGAGTGATTTGTGTTTTGGTCAAGAACGTTGGTGTACCACCACCGAAGTGCAGTTGAGTCACTTTACGGCCATTCAATAACGAGGCGCGCTGGCGGATTTCATGTTCAATCACATCCAAGTACTCATCCGCTTTATGCGAGTGACGAGTAATGACTTTATTACAACCACAGTAGTAACAAAGCTTGTGACAAAATGGGATATGCACGTAAAGAGAGAGTGGACGATCAGGATATTGAGTACACGCCATGTCGTAATCAGCGACAGTAAACGCTTCATGAAACTCCAACGCAGTTGGGTATGAGGTGTAACGAGGTCCCGAATAGTTGTACTTGTTTAAGATTTCTTGATCCCAAACGATTTGCTGATTCGTTGTTACTGGCTTGCTCGACATAGCGGTACTTCCAATTTAGATCCGCGAGAACCTAAGGTCTCTCAAATCATTTTACATACATTAAAATATAGACGGGTTATTTTGCCACACGACCAGTAAGGTCGTTCCAAGACAAAATCAATTTTTCAGACAAAAACTCAGAACTGCTAGCTTGATCACTAACAAAGCGTCGGGATTAACGAGACGCAAAAGGTAAGAAAGCCCATTTAACATTGTCTATTAAAAAGCAAGGCGACTTAAAAACAATATGCCTTTAAGACAAAGCGTCTTAAAGGCATAGGTATTAAAAGCAGCACGTCTTAAAAATGGAGTGTTCAACAAGCCTCTATATTAAATAGTCTTAGTGACTAGATCATCTGAATGTTGATTTGGTTGTTGAGAGGCTTAACCTTCTCCTGCAACCTTTTCAAATCTTCGATGACCGCATCATTCAAGCGAGTCTCTGCCTTATGGCGCGTGAGATTCTGCTGCATGCGATCTTTCTTCGTCAGTTCCTGTCTTGCATCTCCGCGAGCCATATCTTTTACGATATGGTACAGCTCAGAAAGAGCAGGATACTCAGAATCAAAATCGACACGCTCATCACCCTGAACGTTATCCATAATGATACACACTCGGATACTGATCTCAGGTAAGTCACACTGGCCTTGAATACCCGCTAAGCACAAAGTATTTACGTTTTCGTAAATCGTCGCGTTACGTTTTTCAATGGCAAGTGCTTGATGCTGCTTTTGCAACTCCGTCTGCTTCTTCACTTGAAGTAGAAGGTAACCTGCGTAAGAGCCCAAGCCGAGAATGATAATTCCACCAGCAATTGCTAATAAGGTTACGTTCATTGGCTATTAACCTTTAAAGCTGTCTAAGTCGAAATCTTCGAATTGAGATAGCAAGTCTTCGTCAGAGCTTGCTTTCTTCTTAGAGGCAACCGGTGCTTCTTCGAAGATCTCTTCTTCATCGTCTTCTGGCTCTAGCAGACCTAAGCGGCCCATTAGGTGTTCGATACGATCAAGTTTCTCATCAACAAACTTCTGCAGACCAGCACCTAGGTTTTCACCATTTTCGATACGATCTAGCAATGTGTTCAGTTGAGCATCATTCTCAAGCATCTCTAACTCTTGTTCGTTAGATAGCTTGCGCTCTTGTTTCGTCGACTTCTTCGCTGGTTCAACAATCAGCGGGATTTTTTTCTTGCTGCCTAAACGAGGGTCGCGAGCTAGTGCAGCTTTACGCTGTTTTGCTTCGCTACCATCAGAGTGACGGCTGCCAGACTTAAGGCCTTTACGCTTTTTAACACGCTTACGTTCACGACCTTCAACATCAGATTCACTACGGTTACGAGTAACCATAGGTTCCGGAGCGCCAAGTGCTCCCGGTTTTCTTGATTTCTTACTACGACCCATTACTGCACTTTCCTCAGTAAAATTACATCATTTCCAAAAAATTCTAGTTCGAGCTTATCCCGCTCTGCCAAAAACTGGAATGTTTGACGACTAAAGAAGACGACATGTGTCGGGTCATTCTTGTAGTGCCAACCAGCAAACGCGTCTACGTCTATTACTAGTTTAGTCATAAGACCAATCCAGCCCTTGGGTTTAACTAAATTCAACCATTGCTGCCACACTTTGTCTGGGTGATAAAGATGCTCTATCACCTCCGTGGCAGTCATAAAGTCATACGTTTTTTCCAACACAGAAGCTTCTGGGTGGTAATAGATATCGTACAACTCCATGGTGTGTCCGGCTTCTTCTAACATAATAGATAGCGTAGGGCCTGGGCCACAACCAAAATCCAACCCGTGTGAGTTAGATGAAATTTTGTCTGTTAGTGGATCCGCGATGCGAGATAGAAAACGGCGATAGCCTGCATCACTAGGATCGTTCTCATGGAGATCATAGTGTGCTTTCTCTTCTTTTGCTTCTAACCTTTGTTCAGGTTTAACAAATACCAGTTCACATTGCTGACACTGCAGATAGGCTCTGCGTTTGTCTTCAAAATAGTGATTCACGCCTTGGTGATGGCATAAGGGACAAGTATACATAGCACATCCTTAAACAGGGATGCGAAACATACCAGAAACTGAGTTTATAGTGGAGAGGTATTGGGTGTTTTTTCATCAAATCAATAAAAAAAGCGATAGGAAAACCTATCGCTCTCTAAATCTGCCTATATCGGCCAAAATTTGCATACTCAACTTGGTACACAAATCTCCATTTGTTATTGGTGCTTTCCATGCCAAATTTGTTTGTTGTTCATCGTCCTGATGAGTTTTGGCTATCCTTTTCTAACACCTTGTTGCTGGGCTGTCCTAGCCTGATCCGTTTCTGTCTATACCGTTAGACTAGATGACCATCCGTATCTAAGTCAGCTCCTAGCTGATGGCGGCTACTTTACCTTTTTACAAAAAGACTACAAGAGTGCGAGCTCACACTTTTGTACACAATTCGAACACGCATTGATAAATTAGACATTAACACAAACCGGATATATAAAATCAATACAAAAGAAAACGCCCCAACCATTACTGATCGGGGCGTCTCTTCAATCTCGCTCGAACGTACATTTCATTACTCTGGCTAAGAGCAAGAAACCGACATATTAGTGTAAACCACCAACGTACTTCGATAAGGTATCAATATCTGCGTCTGTTAACTTTTTAGCTACATCACGCATCATCGCATTCATGTCGTTATTACGGTTACCATCGCGGAATTTCTCAAGTTGAGCCTTGATGTAATCTGCGTGCTGACCTGAAATCTTAGGGAAACCAGAAAGTTCGGTACCATTACCACGAGGGCCGTGACAAGCAATACAAGCCGTTACGCCGCGTTCTGCGTTACCCGCAGTGTAAAGAACCTTACCTTCATCTACTACATTTTCAGGAGTAGAGTTACTAGAGATAGGGAGAGATGCGTAGTATGCCGCTAGGTCAGCCATATCTTCTTCAGATAAAGGCATCGCCATTGCACCCATTACAGGCTCGTAACGACCTTGTTTACCACCACTCGTCATACCTAGCTTAAGCTCTTTTAACTGCTTCTCTAGATACTTCTCATGTTGACCAGCCAGCTTAGGATACTGAGTGATCAGACTGTTGCCGTCAGCACCGTGGCAGGCAACACATGTTTGTGATTTGGCTTTACCAGCTTCAATACTACCTTGAGCCCATACTGAGCAGCTGGCTAAAAGACTCAAAATTAGCGCTAATTTCTTCATGACATTCCATTATAATTATCAAGCTTCCAGTACCACTCTATGTTGCCACTCATGGTACAATAGGCGACCTTATGCCGAGCACGGTTATTTTACACAAATTCACAAAAAAGTAATCAATCGACTACACAAAGTCGAGATGGAGTTAACAGTGAGCGTAAAAATTCATTATCAAAACACGCATTTCATTACCAGTGCACCTGATATTCGTCACTTACCAGAAGACGAAGGGATCGAAATTGCGTTTGCAGGACGCTCCAATGCTGGTAAATCTAGCGCACTAAACCGCGTTACAAACCAAAAAAGCTTGGCGAAAACCAGTAAAACCCCAGGTCGAACTCAGCTAATTAACCTATTTAAGGTTACCGACGGCTGTCATATTGTCGATTTACCGGGATATGGCTTCGCTCAAGTACCGCTTGAGATGAAGAAAAAATGGCAGAAGTCGCTAGGTGAATACCTACAACGACGTGAAAGCCTAAAAGGTTTAGTGGTATTGATGGATATCCGTCACCCAATGAAGGACCTTGACCAACAAATGATCTACTGGGCTATCGATAGCCGCATCCCAGTACAGGTTTTGTTAACAAAAGCAGACAAACTGAAAAGCGGTGCGCGTAAAGCACAGCTACTGAAAATCCGTAATGATGCGAAATCTTTCGGTGGTGATGTAGCGGTTGATGTCTTCTCTTCAATGAAGGGCATCGGCGTTGACCAACTGCGTGCCAAGATGGATGAGTGGTTTGCACCTGTGTTTGCTGATCAGATCATTGATGAGCTAGCGGACGAAGAGCAAAACGACTCAGAGTAATTCTTCTATCTATAGCTTTATCTATAATTAGAAGTTAAAGCACTTACAGCAAGTGATTTAGCCTTATTAATACCCTTCCTTATATAGGTGGGGTATTTTTTTGCCCAAAAATTAGTGAGTTAAACCTAAGTCTTGAGAATTAAAGACAAGATTAATCAGTTAGAAACGAGAGAAGTGAACCATACTAAAAGACACATCTAAATAAACAGAACAATGAGAAAGGAATACTCATGTGGAAAACACCATTGGCCATCATTGCACTTATGTTGATCTCACTGACAGGGTTCGCCTCTGAAGCAGAACAAGAACAAACCCCACTGATCAATGTTGATATGACCTTGGACTTGGATGGTATGGAAAAATACGCTCAAGACGCGAGTGAGTCTCTTGAGGTGATATCGCAATCTTTGCAGGCGATAGTCAACAACCCCAACCTCAGCAATGACCAACAACAAGCCTTGAATCAAACCGTTGAAAGCATCAATCAGCTTGCGAGCTCCACCAAGACA
>NZ_JBFRVX010000426.1:0-3526 GCF_041475345.1 Vibrio sp. 10N.222.48.A3
ATTGTTATCTTTTAATATTTCATAAAGCATATCACGATCAATACCAAATTCACGTTCATTAACTACTATTGGAAAGTATGAGTAATTATATTTTACGTTATCAGATTCCTTCAGAACTTCGATACCAGGCACGTCAGATAGCTTTTCACGGTACAAATCAGAAATGCTCTTGCAATGAGTGATTTGCTCCTCAACATACTTTAACTGAGCTAAGCCAAAAGCAGCCTGTACTTCATTCATTTTGCCATTAATCCCAATATCAACCACCGATTCTTCTCCAGCAAAGCCAAAGTTTTTCAAGAAATCGATCTTTTTCTTCATATCAGGACAGTTTGTTATTAGAGCTCCACCTTCAATCGTATTGAATACCTTTGTTGCATGAAAACTCATCATTGATAAGTCACCGAAATTTAAAATAGACTCACCGTCAACTTCAACACCAAAGGAATGAGCTGCATCATAGAAAACTTTCAAATCATATTTATCAGCAATAGATTTTAGAGCTTTTACATCACATGGGGTTCCATAAACATGAACTGGCATTATAGCTTGCGTTTTTTCAGAGATTAAGCTCTCTATCTTAGAGGGATCCAAATTATAGCTATCGGGATCTATATCACAAAACACAGGGGTACAACCATTCCATTCAATTGCATGAGAAGTTGCTACAAACGTAAAAGGAGTGGTGATAACTTCTCCAGTTATCCCTAAAGCTTTGAGACCAGTCAATAAAGCAATAGTACCATTACAAAATAAAGAAACGTACTTAACTCCAAGATGGTTGGCTAAAGCTCTTTCTAGTTCTTGGTGATAATGCCCCCCATTAGTAAGCCATTTCCTATCCCAGATATCCTCTAGCATTTGGTCAAATTCACTAAGAGGCGGAAATGAGGGCTGTGTTACTTTAATTTTCATGTCTTATTCTCCCAAGGAAAAGAGCCATCGCTCTCAACACGAACCCCTACAAAATCCGCAAGCTTTTGATAAGAGTTTGTCTCCGCAACATTTAAAACCAATAAATTTTCTGGCTTATCTTTAAAGAATTCTTTTACGTCCTTCTCGTGCTTTTCGTATAAATCCATGTAATGCTTCTTATCATAAAGCGGTACGTTTGGATAACCATACATAACTTTCATTGCATCCAAACTATACCCTTTATAGCGATACATAGAGTTATCTAGATCATGTTTAGAGGGTAAGCTATTCTTATCAGTTGAAAAGACTTTGGAATGAAACCGAGTAAGAGACTCATACCACTGCTCTGAAGAATCTCTCAACGTCAAAATAAACTTGGCATTTGGGTATTGTTCAAAGATTTTTATATATGTTCCAGGTAGAGAAAAAGGAATATCTTGAAAAGCGTCAGCCATTTCACAAAATCTGAGTATTTTTTCAAATTGATTATTATTCCAATCAAATATTAGCATTTCCGCTGTTGCTTGGTCCCCTAAAGTAAAACCAAATAATCGAAATGCATTTTCTAATGAAGTTGTACCTGTTTTATTGAACCCTATACAGAAATACTTTGTGTTATTGTTAATTGCACTCATTTATATATCAACCATTATATATCACTCTAGAATTACAGTAGCCTCTGATTTTTTCTAAATCTCTTTCACTGTTAACTTAGGAAACACATGAACTTTGGACCATAATGTTATTTCCGGTCTAACTTTAACTTTAAACAAGTAGGCATTAGGTATTGCATCTATAAAATTATAGGACACATTTTCCACTAGTGTTGACGTAATTGTAGCTTGGATTGAGTAATGGTTATATTGTAATGGAAGTCTAAAGTCATAATCGACAATATGACGACTTCCTTTCTTTATATCAATTAACTCCCCCTCAGAAAGAAGGCAACCTCCTGATATAATATTAATTTTCTTGTCATCAAAAACCTGAAAATTAACGCTCACTTTGTCTTCTATATCACTTTCGATATGTATTCTTAGTCTAACTTCTTCATTAAAGTCAGCCTCATGCACTAATTCGCCATTCTTGTCTAAAAGTTCAACTAAAGTTATGTTTGCGCCGCCTGAACCGTATCGAAATTCTGCAACACGCGTCTTAAACACTTTTAAGCTCTTTAGATCTCTTGTCTCTTTGAGCTCAGCACGTGGTAATATATTGGAATTCAGTTCGGGTTTATCAACCACAGCAAGGTCTTTAGAAATACGATCGCTTTGTGCCTCTCGCATCTCTCTCATATATAATTCAGCGACTTCTCCAGCGTGACCTTCAGCATGAAGAACTCCATTTTTTATGTAGATTGCCCTCTCACACAAACTCTTCACACTACTGATATCATGACTAACGAAAAGAATAGTAGTGCCATTCTCTTGAATTCTTTTCATTGCTGTCATACATTTAGCTTGAAAGTTCATGTCACCGACGGCTAATGCCTCATCCACAATTAGTATGTCGGGATCAATACTGATAGCTATAGAAAATGCTAATCGTGCAAACATCCCCGAAGAATAACCACGCACAGGTTGATTAATGTGATCACCTATGTCTGCAAATGCAATGATCTGATCTAGTTTTTTGTCGACACTTTCTTTAGACACTCCCATCAAAGAACTGTTAACATAAATATTTTCAATTCCAGTCAGTTCATTATTGAATCCGGTTCCTAGCTCCAATATAGATGATACAACGCCGTTTACTTGAGAAGCTCCTGATGTAGGAGTTAGAACTCCAGTGATAATCTTGAGAAGTGTTGACTTACCTGCACCATTTTGACCAATTATTCCAACAGTTTCACCTTTGTGGATATCGAAGCTTACATCTCGAAGTGCATAGAAGTCTTCATGGTAGACTTTTCTAAATGGGTGAAGAGCCTCTTTAAAGCGGTCCTTTGGATTATGGTACATTGGATAAGTCTTGGTTACGCCTTTGCAACTTATGGCAAGTTCATTCATAATTTAAACCTTCTATAATACATCCGCAAAGTGCGGCTTTAATCTTTTGAAACAAACAACACCAAATAATAAAGTAACAAAAGTCACAAACCAGAAGTATGCGGTCCAACTCATAGACTCCCAAAACCAAAGATCCGTTGTTAATGTGTTTCTATAGCCTTCAGTAATATAGAATACTGGGTTTAATTTAAATACCCACTGATATTGTTGGGGCACCATTGCGATATCCCAAAAAATCGGAGTGCCCCAAAAACCTAATTGTATTAGAACTGCGATAAACTGACCGATATCACGGAAGAAAATAACTATAGACGAGGTAATCCAAGACACTCCAATCATCAAAAGTAGTGAGCATATTAAGTAGTATGGTATTTGAAGCCAATTTAAACTTGGGTAATAACCATAAGCAAACGCAATTGAAAAAAGAATGGCTATAAAGAATAAGTGAATAATTAGTGCTGATATCAGTTTTACTATCGGTAGTAAACTAACCCTAAAAACAATTTTCTTTACAATATTTGCTTGTTCTACAATTGAATTAGTCGCATTTGACAACATTTCTGCTATGAAGAACCAAGGAATCATAGCTGAGACAAGCCAAA
>NZ_JBFRVX010000427.1:0-9295 GCF_041475345.1 Vibrio sp. 10N.222.48.A3
CGGTGACCAACAAGGGCAACAGCAAAGCGGTGACCAACAAGGGCAACAGCAAAGCGGTGACCAACAAGACCAGCAGCAAGGCGATGACCAACAAGCAAAGGAGCATGTAAACAACCCTGAAATGGCAAGAAGCATTGTTGACCAATTGCGTGATGGCTTAGGTGAATCAACTGTTGATGATCATACTATTGATAATAATGATGTTGTTGAAGCAGCTAAAGAAGCTGGATTAAGTGAATCTACAATGGATCGCTTACGCCTCAAAGAAAGAAGTATTGAAGAAATTGAAGCGATTTCAGCTGAAAATGCTTTAAGAGCTCAGCAGGTTGGTCAGGAAATGGATACTATTCATTCTAGACTTGATGAAAATCAGCAAAAAGAAACTACAGCGGGAACGAGAGGCGGCTATTATAAGCAAAAAACTAAACTCGGTGACGAAGGAAAGATTTCTTGGAAGGTAGCGGTTTCTGAGAGTATGGAGCCTGGTAATTCTTGGGATACGCAATACACAGAAGAAGAGTTGATAGATGAGTACTTTTCTATTCCGAGTATGTATAACGGAGTATTTTACCATTCTGAGCAGAAGGATGGTTGTGCAATCTTCCTTATTGATACAAGTGGCTCAATGAATAGGAAGTTTATCGGTGATTTATTTACTGAAGCATTGGCATCGGTAGACCTAAATGACCCTTCCTCTGGATTCTCCGAGATATTACTTTTCCCTGCCGATGTGGATGTTAAAGACGTATATTGGAGTTTAACTCCTGAAAACAAAGCCGAAGTTATCGATGAAGTAATGGACTACGGTGGTGGTGGTACCGATTTTACTAACCCAATTAGGAATTCCCTTCTAAAAGCTGAAGAATTAGAACTTGAAGTACATACCGTTGTTTTCGGAACTGACTTAGGGGCTCCAGCACCTAACTTTGGTTATATTGAAGATCAAATAGAAGCCGATAATTTACCTCCTGTAATTTTTATTACTGATAGAAACGAAGCAGCCGCTAAAGGCTTTGAACTCGAATGTGAAGGTTATGCGACTGTATTTTCATATGCAAATGATTTGGAGATAGTTCTAGCAGATGTTGAAGATGAAATTGAACAAGCTTTAACTGAGTTGAACTCTATGGAGATAATGAGTGAAAGCGATCATGACTTCCAAATAGTTCACCCATTCATCCAAAATGGTATGTAAGGTAAAGATGACTGACTATGTAATTGTTAATAAAAACACTTCTAATGTAGCTTTAAAGTTGCCAATACTGACTGCTTTAAAGCTGACGTCTGAATATTATCAGTATCATTTTAAGAATAGAGCCCCTGATGGTATTAACTACATTAAAAGTAGAGGCTTTAATGAAGAAACCATAGATAAATTCCAATTAGGCTATTCACCATCGAGCTTTACGCAGCTCTTAGCCCAAAGTAAGAACGCTGTTTGGCGAGATAAGGTGAAGAAATCCATTGGTTACTCGCTAAATGATGATGAATTGACAGAAACAATTAAGGTCTTATTAGAACTTGGGGGGGTTGTTAAGAGCAATGAGAAGGGTTCATTTGACCGATTTAAAGGTCGTGTAATTTTCCCAATATTCGATTTAGATAATAACATTGTGAGTTTTGGTGGTCGCAAGATCAATGATGAAGCATATGGCCCTAAGTATCTGAATGGTTCCGACTCTCCAGTATTCCACAAAAATGAAGTAATCTTTGGCGAGCATTTGCTAAATCGTCTACAAAAAGTTGATCGAGTGTTGGTTACTGAAGGTTATATGGATGTGGCGACATTGCATCAATTTAGATATGAAACGGCTGTAGCAACAATGGGAACATCTATAAACGAAAATCAAATTGAACGTTTATTTCAATACACGGATTGTTTGCATTTTTGTTTTGACGGTGATGAGGCTGGCATTAAGGCTTCAAAAAGAGCTGTTAAGCAATCCCGTGCCGCCCTATCCGGCAATCGTAAAATCGTTATTACAATCCTTCCTGATGGAGAGGACCCTGATTCTATATTGAGGTCAGAAGATACAGTTGACGAAGCTAGAGATGCATTTAACATTCATCTAAATAACAGTATTAGCATTGAAAACTACTTGCTAAATTTAACCCTAGATGAATTAAACTTGAAGTGGGGTCAAGACAATCAATATGTGTTTGCTTCACTTTTAAATGATGTTGTAAAAATGCCAACAGATAGCATGATTGCAAATAAAATTAAGCAATTCATTAAAATTGAGTCTCACCGAAGTGCTCAAGAGTTCGAAAACATAAATTCTCTAGAGTTAGTTCAGTCGTTTAGATAGCTAAAGCAATCTTTAAACTGAGCATTTATAATAGCCCTCCCCTCTAAGATAACTTAGTTCATTTCTATGCGAATATTGCAAGGTTTCAGTGGCCGCACTCCTATTTGAGTCCACTGAAATTACGCATTTTGATTTGAATATTCCTCGTCCCTCGCAAACCCCAATCAAAACCGTGCGTTATAAGTATGCTACGGCCTCCTATTACTCAACGTAAGGCCCAATGGGGGTGTTTGAATAGTAGATTCAAGGTTTTGGTAAAGACGCTTTAAAACAGCCTTTAAGAAGCATTTAAAGGGCGATCATCATAAAGATCCAAAAAAGGATCTAAACTGGATCTTAATCATAATCGTAGATCTAAAACTGTAGTTTGCGGCACTGTTGTTTAGCTTGTAGCTAAACAACAGTGACGGAAACTCGCAGTCTACTTGTTGACTGCAGCTCTTGATCTCATGTTGTAATTTTCGAAATTTAGTGTGAGATGATTTTTGTTATATCTCTTTATAGAGATATATAGAGAGGGTGTTTTTTAGTCTAATTTTTTGAAAAATCCAACTAAAACCGACCTTTTATGTTAGACCATATAGAAATTTAGTTGGATTTATTAGAAATTTAGTAAATCTTTCTAGAAAATCCAACTTGGCTTAAGTTGGATTTATTAGAAATAATAATTCATTTCCTTTTGCTTCTGGGTATGAATTCCTCTTCTTTATCTAAACCAAGCATCTTGTCTTGCTTGGCTGCTTGGCTCGTGGTTGGTGTATTTAACAGGCTTTCTTCTGCAACTTGTCGAGCTGCGTCTTTATCGTCTAGTTTCTCTGAAAAAGGAATGCTCTTAGAGATACTTGCTTTGGTCTTAGTTGTACCCTTAACCTTACTTAGCGGATTGTTATCTTCATTTTTTGATGTGCGCTTTGTGGCTTTATTTTCATCAATTAAGAGGTTGCCATTTAAGGTCTGAAGAATGAGGGGGCTTTCTATTGAATATTGATCTTTTGGAGGTAATTTGTTTGCTTTTAAATGGCGAACGAGTATCTGGTCTTTTTTATTTTTTAATGAACTGGACCTCATAGCATGTGAAGAGCTATTTACCTTATATGCAAGAAGTATGAATTTGCTTTTCGACTGTGACGCAGAAAAGCCGCTACCACCACTACTTGTTAGTTCATCGACATTACTTTCTTTAGCTTTAGTGATGTGATGAGTAACTAGTACTGCAATATCAGCTTCTTTGGCCAGAAAATTGGAAGCAATGTTGAATTCTATGTCACCAGTTATGTCATCTTGACCAGAAAGGCAGTTTCTAGCGTTATCAATTACCAATAAGTCGAAATCTTTGGCCGTTTCGATCAATTCGTATAATTCCAGACTGTGCTGATAAACGGCTGTCGTTTTTGGTATTAATGGTATCTCTTCGCTGTAGTGATAAAAATTCTGCTCTAAAAGTTCTATCTCTGATAATGCAAAATTTTCTTGTTTATTTAGAATTCGTTCCTCGATATCTTCGTGGCCATCTTCATAAGCAAGGTATAGGACTTTCAACGGCGGATTTGAACTACAGTTCAAACCAGTAAAATTGGTGCCGAGCGCTACGTCTGTTGCTATCGAAATGGAAAGGTCGGTTTTCCCTACGCCGCCAAGTCCAATAAGATAGCCAACTCTTTTTTTTTGCAATCCATAAAGGACGAAATCGCTAGGTTTTTGTTTATTGATCGAAGCCCTTTTAAGGCTCAGCTGGATCAGTTTGCTCATGTCTTTCTCATTAATTTTTGCTATTAGGTCGAATGATTGCGTTACATGCTAAGCTTTTCGAATCGTACTGGACCTCAAATGTTACATTGAGGATTTTTTCAACGTGATGAATTACGTTTCTATCTGTAAGCGTTCTAAGGGTGCGTAGTACTTTTGTAGTTATGTATGTGCCACCTTTTAAGCTTTTATTGTTGTAGTAATCCATTAACCAAAAATACAAATCATGTTTACATAAATACTGCGTTGTATGTGTCGCTAAGCTCTTAACGAAATCATCTACATTTTGTTTAATGGGGATTTGAGCAAAGTGAGAAAACTTTTCTCTAGTTATTGCGGAGTTCTTAGCGAGAGATTTCACATAAAACCTTGATACCCCAATTATTTGATGAGTAAAGAACTCCGGGGTAATTCTATTTTTATTCTTTATAAACCCAGAATCTTCGGTATTGATAATCGGCAAATAAAGGTGGTCAACGAATTTGAATGTATCTTCATCGATGAAGTGGTTATCACCACCGATAGGTTGATATCTTATCTCTGCTGAACTTAAGTTGTTCAATTGCGCGACTAGACGTTCCCTGGTCTTAGCATTATAAGTCCCCTTCCCCATGAGCTTTGCAACAACCCTCATGTCTACGACGTAGAATTGCCATTCATCAGACGAGAAGATTTTCATGTCTAATCGAGAGCGAACTTTGCGAGGTAAATAGGAAGGGTCGGTATTAAATGGCTCATTGATTTTTTCAGAAGACAGTTTTATGTACTTCAAAAGATCACGCACCGACATGTCAGCGATGAGATATTTAGGTAAGTGTCTCCCGGTCAAAATCATGTATTCGAGGAGTGAGCGGTCTTCAGTAAATAATGATGTCTGATACACATCAACTTTGATGGCCTCAAAATTCACATCTGGACGTTTGAACCAGGGCCTTTCTACAATTCCCCCATACATATGCTTTTTCAAAATGTAAGCTTCAACCCCTTCGGCCCCTTCTTCGTAAATTTTGGACGCTAGAGTTTTAGTTGATTTTGTGTCAAGAAAAATATCGTTGAATATGGTTGTTGCGATTTTTTCGGGTATGTAGTTGTACTTCTTTAAGTGCTCAACCAACTCGCTCTTTTCATCATTGTCAATTAATTCAATTAATACAGTTTTATCGTCTGATCTATTACTCATGAGATAAGTTCCGTTATGGCTAGATTGTATGGAGTTTATCGATCTTGATCAGCAAATGGATCATTTCACTTGATCATAACTAAATATTGGTTTATTGTGATTTCCGGTTTAAATGCTAGTGTTTATTTTGACAGTTGAATCTTGGTTGAGAACTTTTCTAAACCTACCAACTTAACTGGTTAAGCATTTTTATTAAAACCAACATCCTCAAAGATGGATTTCCTCTAATTCCATCTTGATATTACCACATTTTCAATAAATCTAACTTTTTTAAGTTGGATTTTTCAAAAATATAACCATGCTCAACATAATTTCTAAGAAATCCAACTACATTCACCATTACTGACGCTTTGATTCCTTTGAGGTTTGAATTTTCTGTTTATCTATAACGTACATTCAAAGAATCTATGATCATGGAGGAGTTCTTTTGTTGATCTCACTCTACACTTTTAAGTTCTTAGTCAGTGCGTTAATGCCCTAATTTTTAACGAGTTTTTCACATAATAATGTTTGCTCGCAGCTAGTGTCGTCAGGCAAATTTAAAGGTTGAAACTTTTTAAAGAGGGACATTGTTAATACTCTGACTTATCACTCTAAGTTGTTGAAAACCCCCTATATTCACTGTGAAGCTAGGGTTAACTTACAGCCAATAGCTTATCTTCTAAGCTCATACTTTTTACTCCGTATTTACCGCTTTGCTCTAGTAACTTTGACACATTCATCTCGGCCACATTAGCCATTTCAGTGCTTAGTTTTAAATGATCGATAATCGAAATAACACGGTGAGCCAAATTTTGCTTATTTTGGCGATTTTCAGTATTGAAATTAAAATATTTTTCTGGATCGATATGGTACTTAATCATGAGAGCTGAATACTGACTCTTTAAAACTTCCAGGTCAGCTTTAGAGTGCCCGATGGCCGTGAGCTTTTCATTAAATTTAGAAAGGTCCTCAATTGCTGCTTCATAGTGTTTCTTGATTTCCACCGATTCTAATAGTTTTCTAGAAAACTTTAATGACTTAACCACTTTCATTAAGCGTGGGTATTCTTTGCTTTCTTTAATTTCTTTCGCTATTTTTCGACCAATCAAACATTCAATTAAGGTGTCGATATCGACGAACTTATCCTGATACATCAATAACCAGGTGCGATATGTTGACTCTCTCTGACTGAGAGTGGCAGGGTTATCGAAAAACACACAATTTGCTCTTGCGTCAAAGCCACAAAGTATATGCATTCTTGAGTAGTCGAGGTTCATTTCGATAAAATCTTTAACAGCTTGAGCTACAGAGTTGATGCGCCCTACTCCGTCCATCATAGGCTTGTATTTTTTACGCTTTTCATTTCGAATTTTTCTTACATTGATCAAGATTTTGGCTTTGTCATCCCTGTGAGTTTTCATGTCTACAACATCTGGGTGCGAATTTAAGTCAGAGATTTTAGAGTTAGCAAAGTCGTAAGCACCTATCTCATTGAATAGCCACGTTCGTTTAAGGTGCTCTATAAAAACTTTTTTATATGTTGATTTAACCTGCAAACCGCCTTCTCCAAATAAATCAGTAATGACTTGGTAGCCATTGAACTTACGGAACCGGTATGCTGGCGACTCTGATCGAGAATTCATCCAAAACTCAAGGTAGTGATCATGTTGCCTCAACGCTCTTTCCATACCACCGTTCCACTTCCAAAGGCTAAATAATTCATTGTCTACATCGATGTTCAATACGTTGAGAATGTCATCTGTTGTGTTATTGATGGTTGCTTGATAGTTGATCAAGGTTGACTCTAGCGTTGACTCAAAATGAGGTTTAAGAACCTTTATATCAAGAATGCTTCTATCCTTTAGAATAGGTTCTAAGTTTAAAGGATATGAACGCACTCTGGAATTTCCGAATATGATCCCATTTTTCTTTTTCAAGATGACTCTCGGTGATGCTTCCTTTATGCGTGAAACTTTGATTGGTGAGGTTCTTGCTACCTGCCCTACCTTTATTGGTTTTAAGTAAGGAATGCTCACTGAGGCTTTCCCCGCGTTGCTATTTATTGCATGCACCTCTTTGTTCAGTAATTCCATGACTTCAACATCTAACATGTGACGTGTTTTGTCATCAAAGTGCTCGAAGTGATCAATTAGATTTGAGTGAGCAATGTTAATTAACTCTGCCTTGATGTTGTCTTTTAGCTTCATAGATAAGTTAGATTGAGGAGATGTGACGTTTGAGATTTGTATGTTATTCAGGCGTATGTATACGCTTCTTGAATCTAGGCGAATAGACCCTATGATTTCACCCTCCTTTCTATCATCAATAGATAGGTATGCTTGGTAAGAGGCATTTAGATCTATTGATTCCTTAGAGGTCGACTTAATCGAACAATTCATATCTTGCTCAACTAAACCACCTAGGAAATGTTGAGGCAGACTAAAATACTCAATCAGC
Organism: Vibrio sp. 10N.222.48.A3; assembly: GCF_041475345.1. Lineage (NCBI taxonomy): Bacteria > Pseudomonadati > Pseudomonadota > Gammaproteobacteria > Vibrionales > Vibrionaceae > Vibrio > Vibrio sp. 10N.222.48.A3. The sequence continues at coordinate 7,675 of NZ_JBFRVX010000427.1, forward strand.
GGGGTATTCATATTTATGAAGTCCATATTGGTATTCGTATTCTCATGCATTGTTTTTAGAGCTACAGGATTGGGTAGCGTTCTATCCAACTCTATTCTTCCACCAAGGGCTTCAATTTCATTGTGGGTTTTAGGCCATGAAAGTGATTTACCTTGCTCAGTGACCATCTTCCATATTTTCAAGGGTCTGTATGGCAGAGCTGTTATACCGTCAATAGCCCATTTAGCGGATAGTAAGATTGCGTGTCGCTCGCTGAAAACATTGAACTGTGGGATTTGTGCTTCGGATACGTACATGTCCAAAAATTCATTTTTCGTAGCTTGAGCGATATTGGGATCGTTCAGGATGTCTGAATAACCTTCATGTTGTTCTAAAGTGTTATTTTCTACATGTTCAGCGAAGTCTTTTGCAGCTTTGATGGAATCAGCAGTGAGTTGTGATGCGTACCATATAATTTTCTCCAAAAAATGAGATTTTAAGATATTTGGTTGAAGTAATATGCGATTAAGGCCTACTTCGTCATAAGCTTTAGCGTGAAAGGCTCGGTTTTTATTGTTTGTGTTACCAATTCTGAATAGCCAATCTCTTAGGCGAAGTGCTTTTTCGGCACCCAATAAACTATATCTTGGGTATTTTGCTGTTTCGATTCCAGAGTTTTCGTATTTTGACATTGTACATGTGAAGCATCCAAACCTCGCAGTACCACTACAAGAACTGGATTGAGTCTTACCAATTACAAGCTCGCAAACATCATTTGAACCATTGCCATAAAGTTCTAACAAGAGTCCAAAATTGCTCATGTAGCTTTCAATGTTTACGTCTATTGTCCATTTTGATATTGGGTGAGCACCAATCAAAGCAAGTAATTCAAATACATCGTCATTCGTCAGTTCAGCAATAGGTGCCACTTGAAATAGGTTTTTAGCAATACCGGATCGTTCGATTTTCACGATCTTATTACTTAATTGCATTTTATTCATGTTTTCAGATCTTCGAGAGCTCTCCTTATTTCTACTACCCAGAGCTATGTGGACTGATTTGAATTTATTAGGCAGTTTAGATAAGACTTTGGCTAAGTGTTTTTCGGCGGGCCCGACTTTTAGTATCACAGAGCAGTCACCAGCTCTAAGTGGGGATGGGATAAGTTTTGAAGCACTAGCCCAACGGATAAAGAACTCATCACTAAGTTGTGGTGATATTTGTTGGTAGTTCAGGTTGATGCCTGATTCCTTTGCATACATAACAAGTTTTTTTCCTGCAAATGAGCTGAACATATTCATAATGATTGATTCGCTCTTAGTGTTCGTGCAATACGATATGAGTGGTCTATCAGCTTCAATTAACCCTGCCTTTATAGCACGCTTGTATGCTTCTAAAACGATGATTAATGTCAAACTACTATCTTTTCCGTGACTAAGTGGAACGCTATACACAGCGCCGTCAATTAGCGCTTCTATGACAGAGTTAACTGCATCAATGAATAGACCATGCAGAAATATGTGTCGTTCACGTAGCTTGCTGTCAACCACGTTAACTAAATTCAGCTTTCCAGTTCTATCAAATAAATCAATCATAATTCACCGAGAATTCTTATTTCGTCTTCATTAAATATGATCTATCG
>NZ_JBFRVX010000428.1:0-5864 GCF_041475345.1 Vibrio sp. 10N.222.48.A3
GATCTCAACAGTCTCTTTTGTCTGTTAAAACGGATAGACACAGCAATTCAAGTTGACGACCAAACCAGCAACGCGATCCATAAGAATGTGTGGCCTCAGAGCTACGAAAACTTGCGTTATAATAACACTAATATTAGAGGCTACATTGGGTCTAAACTTCAAGAATATCACCAGATCATCGCTGAATTGGCATCGATGGAGGGCGACAATATGGCAGCAAGACTTCCCCCGCTCTACAAACCGGACCGTTCCGGATCCAAACGCGCCCAGAGCGTATGAAAGAAATACTCGAAGCGTTAAAAAAATCAGAAGAAACGGACTGAGAAACAACAAGAAAGCGCCTAACACCTGCGTTAGAAACTTGTCTTAAACGCTTTCTCTGCTTAACTTGCCTTTATATGCTTGTTGAATTATTTTGTTTGGTAGCAGTTAGCAAAAATGGAACTGTACTTCATTAATTAAAAGGTGAACTGTTTATAGTAAAGAGAGCGTTATTATTTCAGGTTTGTTCGCAGATAATGAACACATGAGTCATTATCTGCGAGTAAAACAATGAATCCATTAGACTACACATTCTATACTTTAAACGCGAAACACTACTTACTGGAACCAGAACAAAAGATAGCGGTGAGACAAAACCAAAGCCGTCCGAGCTTTTCTGGGATAGTTTTCTTAGTGGGATTCCTAGTCGGTCAGGTTATCCACCTTTATTAATCACCTCCCGTGGAATTATAAGAAGACAACTTTAAGTTAAGTTGCCATATTCAGAGGTATTCGTTGTATCTAATGAACATAATTTTGAGGTTGACATGGTAGCTTCTCAGTTGTTATCTACGAGTCATCTGCAGCGTTTAAAGCAACTCGAGAAACATTTTTCTCGCAATGAAGCTTATGATGTTGATATTGTCTCACTTGCTGAAATTCTGGCCTGTTCAGAAAGGTACGTGAGTAAGCTAATGGCTTCTTTTGAAAGCTTTGGGCTTATCCATTGGGCTTCGGGTCAGGGCCGTGGTCATCGCTCAAAATTGACGCTATTAAAAAGTTTTGAGACCTCACTGCTGACTCAGTTAGAGCGCATGGCTCGCTCTGGCAGAATAGATCAGGCATTTCGACTAGCTACTCAATTTGGCGAAGTTCGTCTATTTCAAGCTCACTTACCTCTCTGGTTAGGGGACGCACAGCAGGAATTAAAAAAACAGAATACTTTGATGTATTTAGTCCCTTATATGCTGCCTGAATGGCACCCTCATTTGGCACAGTCCGCTCGTTCTATTTTATTGGTCGAAAGCGTCTTCGATACCTTAGTTCGATATAACCCTATTCAGAATGACATCGTGCCTCATATCGCTCACCAGTTTCATTACAGTGACAAGCAAATCCGTCTCCGCATCCGTAATGACATAATGATGCACAATAGAGAAGCGCTGACACCGGAACTTGTAAAAAAAAATATAGAAATGCGCCTTAGTACGCCACATCCATATCAAATTCTATTTCGTCATGTAGAGGGTATTGACATAGATAAGCAGTGGGTCATTTTCTCTATGCGTCAATCTGACCCAGTTTTCCTGCATTTGTTAGCTGACTCACACAGTGCAATTTTTGATTATCAGGCTTCAAAACCAATTGGGTGTGGGGTATATCGAGTCGAAAGTTTGGAAAAACAATATTGGAGTTTAGTTCGCAATAACCACTATTTTGGTTTTGGTGGCCATATTGAACGAGTAGAATTTTGGTGTAGTGATGCCCAACCTCAAGCGCCTATGCACGTGGCAGAACTGCTCTATTGCGAATCCCAACCTACTCAGCCACAAAAAATCGATCGCAGCGGATGTACTGTTTTACAGTTTCATCATCATGTCGGTGCATTATCCGCTCAAGAAAGAGCCTGGATTGTTCATCATAGTCGACGTTTTACGCTTGGTAGCCAAAAAAGAGCGGCGAATAGCGTGATGGATTGCCATCAAGATAAGGGATTTCACTTGTTCAAGCACGACATGAAACTGCCGACTCGTCCGGTGGTAATTGAAGTGATAGACAGTCATATGAGCGAGTTACAGCCTTTGCTCGATGAGTTATCTCAAAAAGGGGTTGTTTGGCAGGTATGTATTCAAGGACAGTCTCAAGACATTGCTATTGATATCTCCTATGACTGTTACGTTTTTGGTGACGACCTGACATTTCAATATTACGAATGGCTCCTTTGCAGTAATGTGTTTAGTCTCTGCTTGCCTGAACGTGGAAAACAAAGCCTATTGACATTTATTGATATGTTTATGCAGGAAAGTAACAACAGTCAAGAGTTTTTGCACAAACTGTATCGAGCGGAGGATTGGCTTATCCAGAACTATTATTATTGCCCTCTATGGCGCAATCATTTCACCGTGACTCGAGCGGACAACTTGTATGGCACAGAAACGAACAATATGGGCGTAATGTCTCTGGTCAATATGTGGTTGGAGTAATCGCTGGTATGGTAGTGTATCTGTAGCGATATGATTTGCAGTGTTTAACGGATAATTAAGGATAAAAATGGACTTTCACCTTTGGCTCGGCTTTGTCGCGGCATCGCTCATTCTTACCGCGACACCAGGGCCTAGCATATTTTTAGGTATTGCACATGCTCTCAGATATGGGCACAAACGCGTGCTATATACCGCCCTTGGGGACATCTCAGCTAACTTTATTCAAATGGTGTTAGTCGCCTTGGGTTTAGGTGTCATCCTTGCCAATTCGGTAGTGGCATTTACTGTCATCAAAGTCTTTGGTGTGATCACCTTGGTTTACATGGGGCTAAAAATACTCCTCGCTAAACCAGCACAAGTTGAGCACTTAAACCTCAACAACTCAGATTTACAGGCCTCAAACAAAAAGTTGTTTTACTCTGGCTTTTTAGTCGCGGCTGGCAATCCCAAAGCCATCCTATTCTTCTCGGCTTTTTTCCCGCAATTCATCAACCCCGACTTACCCGTATTCCCTCAACTCTTAGTGATGTGCCCAACCATGGCGTTGCTTGATTTCAGTTTAGTGATGTTTTATGCGTTTTCGGCCAGACGGATTGTTGATGCGAGCCGACTATCTCTTACCGCTGTGACCAGAGGAAGTGGTGCTTTACTGCTGGGAGCCGCAGGTATTCTAGCAGTTAAAGAACCCACTTAATCTCGACTGAGAACCGCGACCAAGATTGAACATACTGTGCCCAGCACAACCAATACACCTATTTAGCAACTCTCGGAGTAAGACACCTATGATCACTTTTTACGAACTGTGTGGGGACGATGGCTTAAAATTCAGTCCTTATTGTTGGCGTACGAAAATGTGCTTGATACACAAAAATATAGCGTTTGATACCACTGAGCTTTCTTTTGTCGACATTCAGGCTCAGTTTAAGGCGCAGTTTTCTACACTCCCCGCCATCAAAGATGGTGAAACGGTGCTCTCTGATTCGTTTAACATCGCTGATTATCTTGAGGCCCACTACCCTGAATCACCTTCATTATTTGGCGGTGAAAAAGGGCGTTTAATGGCACTTTTTTTCCATGAGTGGACAGCATCATTACATTCGGACATCGCCAAAATTGCCATCTTCGACATTTACTGCAAGCTTAAAGATCGCGATAAAGATTACTTTCGTTCCTCTAGAGAGAAACACTTTCAGGACAGCTTAGAAAATGTACAAAGCAACAACCAAGAGTTAGCAAAGGCCGACTTACTCAAAAAAATGAGAGTACTGGAATCTTATTTAGCTAAGACACGATACTTATCGGGCGATGCGCCCATGTATTCAGACTATATCGTCTATGGGACGTTGAAGTGGCTGCTGTCTACGAGTAACGCTTTCACAGGGGAAATGCTGACTAGCCATGTTTTGAATTGGTATGACAGCCTAGATAGGATTGGCACTGGAATTTAAACATGCTTTAAGACAACGATGGAAATGTGAACGCAACGCATAGTTTGCGTTTAAATTTATCGGATGTTACATATTGATTTGTTACAGTTTATTTCCGTATGTTGCTGTCAATATGCAATGTACAGAATAAATTTTCATTTCAAAAAAGTGCCACAGGATATCGTATTATGATAACTAAAGTTGTTCCTCTGATGTTGTTAGTTTCGTGTTCAAGCTTTGCATCAAGTGAGATTGTTGATAATTTTTCTCATATAGGATTTGGTTATAAAGGAGCTAGTTTTAAGTCGGGAGCGTTAAAACCTTACCTTAACGATAAGTATGACAATACAGAGAATAAGACGATGGGAGGGTTATACTTAGATGTCAGTGCTCAAGTTTTTGACTACGTATTCGTTGAAGGAAGAGCAGACTTTCTCACTCGATTTAGTTCGGAGGTAGATAGTTGGCAAGCTGGCGGAGGACTCATTGGGCGTTTGGGAGGGGCAATGGCAAGCTCTTTATCCTGTGGAGCAGTAAACTATCGTGCTGATAGTGATTACAGTTCACCATATTCCGAGCGTGGAACATACTGTCAAGCGATGGTTAGAAAACAAATAGCTAATCATTGGTTGATGGGAGTTTCCTATCAGCATGATTTCTTAGATCTAGCAAGAGATGAGTTTAAGTGGAATAACGTCTTTCAATTCGGCTCAGTGTTTGGCTTAGTTGCAAATTTAGAATATGCAGAGCGTGATGAGGCGGAAGTGAGCTATGAGCTTGGGTTGCAGTTCTCATTTTAACTTGCGAGGGTATATATTTTTAGAAGCTTCATTTTATTATTAATATATTATTTTGTTTTTCATAAGAGGCTAGACTTAGCCACCACTTGAAAGTCATCTCTGTATAAAATGGTGCCGACGTCTGAATGATGTAATGTCGCCACCTTTGTATCATATTCTTCTAATATATATTTTAGCTCATACATGAGTGATATATGTTTGACGCTTGAGTCTAAAAACCAAGAGATAGCATTGTCTGGCCATGACTTTGAGTGGAACGGTGGACATGGTAGTGATTCATTAAGTTGAGTGAAGATTTCTTTAATATGCACCTGATGGTACTCGTAAAGGATCAATCCGTCGACAAGCATCATTTGTGCTTGGGTAATGATACCATGAGTATGCTGGAGTCGCTTTTCCTCCTCCATACTGGCAATAAATCTTATAAACATTGGATTCCTTTATTACTATTTATTCATCTAGTTTAAGATTTTATCATTGATAATTTATCGTTGGACGATTTGAGAGTTAGCACAGAGTGTAAATAAATTTCATTCTATTAGTCAATTATAGAGGAGATGCACATGGAAACCATTATCCACGAAGCCATAAATCTTAGAGAGGCCGGAAATTATCATGCGTCTCGGCTTTTGCTGCGTACGCTATTGGATGACAGTCAATATGCAGCCAAAGCAAATTTATACATGGCTTGGTCTTATGATAATGAAGGCAAAGAGAAGCAAGCGCTTATACATTATCATCTTGCATTGGAAGGGGATCTTTCCATAACTGAACGTTTTGATGCTCTGTTTGGGTTGGCGAGTACTTATCGCAGTTTGGGTAAATACACTGAAGCGTTAGAGTATTTTGAGCGAACCATGGCTGAATACCCTGATTCACTGGAAGTACAGCCGTTCTATGCCATGTGTTTGTACAACTTAGAACGACACAAAGAAGCAACGGCGTTACTAATTAAGTTATTGTTATCAACCACTGAGAGTAAGAAAATCAAAAGTTACCAGCGAGCCATTCTGCTTTATGCAAAAGACCTTGATAGAACTTGGAAAAAACGAATGCAATGCATTACAAATCAATAGGTTAATTAAAATAAAATGTATATAAAAACAGTGGTAATTGACGTTTTATCTCCATAAATAACGCTGTTTTACAATGAATGCCGCCATTTTTGCCGC
>NZ_JBFRVX010000429.1:0-3934 GCF_041475345.1 Vibrio sp. 10N.222.48.A3
GCCTTGAAAGCTGCTAACGAACAGATAACTCAAAAGTGATTTACGAGGCTTGGCACTTTTCGTTTAAAGTTTGACTAATGTTTAAGGTCATATGGTTTTGGGCAGTAGCGTTGCTCGGACCGTAAACGTGATGTTGACAGGGAGAGTTATGAATCAACAAGAAGCCTTTATAGGTTTTGCGGTTTATGGGCTTATCAGTAGCTCAATTGGCTTTTTTACGTTTTTTATTATCAAAGGTGCGAAGTACAAACAAACATTGTGGACTTTGCAGTCTGTTGTTTTTGGTATCTTCTCGATTGGTTTTATCTATAGCTCAGGTGGTAATGGGTCAGAATTATTGGTCTGGGTTCCGCTGGTTATCTTGACGTCTATTTACAATATCCACTCATTGAAATTTTGTGTTTCTTGTGGAAAAACTAACGTAAGAAAAAGAGGATTATCATCCATAAAATCATGTAGTGGATGTGGTAATGCTTTATAGTAAAACTACGATATACCAGACGTTTGTTCATTTTTAGTTTCAGCCTTAAAAGGAAGTTGTATGAATTTAGATAAAGCTAAAAAACGCATCGCAAAGCAGGTTAAAAAAGGCGACAACGGATACCCAAAAATCACGCTAGCGTATTACGGAACGACAAAAGATCTCGCAACGGAAGTTTCGGTTCAATTTATGTTGGGTGAGAGCGATGGTGTTCAAGAGGAGCGTTTCTCTTGCGAAACAGAAATTCGAGATAATGAGTTAATCCAGACAACGTTACTCAAGATAATCGAGCGAGCGAATGTTAACTCAGTGATTGAAGGTGAAGGCGTGACGGTTCTTTAGTTTGCTTTGAGTCTAAGCGTTTGTTTATTAATGTCGGTTTGGAACCTAATTCAGTCAGCGAACTTAGGTTATAACGAAATTGTCTATATACGTGCTTAAAGGAATAGGGAAATGCAAGAAAATGACACTGTATTACGATGTGGAAACTGTAATAAGAAAACGTCACACATCAGGTTAAGCGCGTCCGAAGTGAAGTTAAAACAGCAGGAGAAAAACACCCTCAAGTCACGAATTCTAAATATTGCATTCGGCGTGTTATTGGGTTCACATAAATCAAAATCAAAAATTAGCTACTTCAAGTGCTCGGTTTGTCATGCTGAGTACGATGATAGCGAAAGCGCTCCCCATGGTTGGGGCTAATTGGCCTTGTTGCTATGAACTCACTTCTCAACGTTTATCGTGAAGGTTTGCCGATTATTGGTATGATGCCTCTATAGTCTTCAAGAGGTTTTATGATGTTGAAAATGAAAAGTAGTGTACTTGCGGTGTGTTTATTCGGTTTTAGCATGGGTGCTACCGCTTCAACACTAGAAGAGTGTGCCAAACTCCTTCCTGATGGTCACACGTATAAAGTAGAGATCATTTTAGACGTAGATAAGACTGATAAGGAGCCAACGGTTACTGGTAGTTTTGGGGTGACGGGTGGAGCCGATGCGCCAGAGACTTTCGATATCGGTGATTTTGTCGAGTGTGCTGGCCCTTTGATCAAAACCGTAGATACAGGCAGCAACGAAGCGTCTAATTCCTAGTCAGTGGTTATCTTGTTGGTCAGCTCATTAGCCAGTTAACGAATTCATAAAAATACCGCCTTAATCAACGGCGGTATTTTTTATTACGCTTATTACATCATTCAGCACAGAACCAGAGAACATTCAGCAGAGAACATAGAGCAGAAATACTAGTTAACGTGAGCTAATTCGACACTCTGCGTTTCGTTCGCCACCTTCCAATCTCCTCCTAAGGCTTTATATACTGCAATCGTAGTATTGGCGGTTTGAAGCTTGGCGGCTACTTGGCGATCTTGCATCGCTTTTTGTTGTCTTTGTGCGTCTAACACCGACAAGTAATCGACTAGCCCCGCTTTGTATAGCGACTTTGCCTTGCTCACCGCGTTATCAACGGCAAGGGTAGCTTCATTGATGCGCTTTTGGTTCTCTTGGCTACGGCCATAGGCAAACAAGCTTGAATCGACTTCTGCAAAGGCGCTGTCGACAGAGTGTTGGTAGTTAAGCGCTGCAGAACGGAACCTTGCTTCGTTCATTTCTACCATGGCTTCGCCTCGGCCACCATCGAATACATTCCAACTGATACCGGCAGAAGCAGCCCAACCGAATGAGTCGCTACTGAACAGATCATCAAAGCTTCCTGCCGTCACACCTGGCGTACCCGTTAGGAAGAACTTTGGATAGCGATTAGCAATGCTTGCACCAAGTTCTTCGTTAATGGCTGCCATTTCGCGTTCTGCGATTCGGATATCTGGGCGTCGTTCTAATAAGTCAGAAGGTAAGCCTGTCGGAATTACATCGTTCATTCGCGGAAGGGTGAATTCACCGACTAAACGTTGGTTTACGCTCGTGAGTGATTCGCCTAACAACACCGCCATACGTTGTTTGTGAACTTGCTCTGCTATTTCAAGTTGAGGAACAATAGATTCAGTCGCCGCAAGCATGGCTTTGGCTTGAGCAAGATCTAACTCAGACCCGTAGCCGCTGCGAACCACTTTGGTGACCAATTCTAAAGTCTGCTTTTGGTCGGCTATGTTCTCTAGTGCGATCATTTTTCGCTCTTGCGCGCCACGATATTGCAGGTAGTTGTGAATGACATCGGCAGTGATCAAGGTGTTCAAGCCTGATTGGAATATCTCGGCTTGTTCAACTCGAATCGTCGCTGCGTTGGATTGTTTGTCGATACGTCCAAACAAGTCCATTTCCCACGCGATGCTCGCACCTAAGAACCCACCATCGTGTTGGGCTTCAAGTAACGACATGCCCGTTGCTGACTCAACCGCATCAGAGGCACCAAATACCGGGCCGAGTAGGGAGTCGTTCTCACTCAGTTGGTAGTTGTAATAACCGCCGCCGACATTGATGGTTGGGACTTTGAATGATTCAACAACGCTTTTGTATGAGTTCGCCATGTTGATTCGCTCGGCGGCCAGTTTAAGTGGGATGTTCTGGTTTTGAACATCGGCCACTAACTGATTGAGCGTTGGATCATTGAACTGTGTCCACCAATGATTGTGATGTTCGTTTTGGCTCACGCCGTCTTGGTTCACATCACCTTGGCTATATAAGAATGTCTCTGCCATGGTCGTTTGCGGTTCTTCGTAATTTGGGCCAACCGCGCAACCTGTCAGCAACAAGGCGAGCGCTATAGGAGCGACTTTAAACTTAGTTAATGGATGCATGTTTATTGCTCCTTGTTGAATGAAGTTGTATTGCCGCTGTTTGAAGGCTGAGGTGTTGCATCAAGCACAATCACGGCGTCTTTGATTGCTTCTGCTACTGTCTTTTTTTCTTCAGTTCGATAGAAAAGCTTGTACAGCGCAGGCATCACAAACAGAGACAACACGGTTGCTGCAGCTAAGCCACCGATAATGGTTGCCGCCATCTGGTCAAACAGTAGGTCGCTTAACAACGGGATCATGCCAAGTGCTGTAGTCAGTGCCCCCATTGAAATCGCCATTGTGCGGTTCACGGTTGCTTCTTTGATGGCGTCAGATAGTGATCGCCCGTTTTTACGTTCAAGTTCTATTTGGTCCATCAATACAATGCCGTTTTTGATGATCATACCTGTTAAGGTTACGGCGCCAATCAATGCCATAAATCCGAATGGTTTATCCAATAGCAATAAGCTGAATGTGGCACCCGTCGCTGCTAGCGGTAGGGTAGTGAAGATAATCACGGGTTGTTTGAATCCGTTAAACATCGCCACCAAGATGATGATCATTAACAAGATTGCTTTAGGTAGCTGTTTAAGAATATCGCTGACGGCTTTGTGCTCGTCGTAATATTCGCCCCCCCATTCAAGGCTATAACCATCAGGCAAATGAATCGCTTCAATTTGCTCTTTGACGGAGTTCCTCACCGCTGCTGGTGTGGTGTAACGACC
>NZ_JBFRVX010000430.1:0-2024 GCF_041475345.1 Vibrio sp. 10N.222.48.A3
GTGACTCTCTTTTGTCCATTACTGAATGGGCGTTGATTTATGCGGATAGTACAGAGAATAAGACGAGGAAAACTTAATCTAGATTAAGAGAGCAGTACTCTCACATTAGAAAAAGGAAGAAAGAGATAAAAAAGATTGGGAAATAGAATAAAAGAAAGTCGCTCAGTTTTAACAAGCGACTTTGTTCAATTTAATCCGGACTAAGTGAATGGTTCTTACGAGAGACGTCCACCTGCGGATTGCTAACAGCTATTTAAACTCATAGGTGTAAGACGCACCAACACTGTTATTTTCACCAAAATCGTCCTCAGCAAAAATAGTGAAGACGTTGAATGATTGAGCATCACTCAACTTGTAGCTAGCACCGACACCTGCCCAATACCCTGAATAATCGTCAGAACCCATTGAACCACCACCAAAGCCCATGATAGACCATTCATCGGTTATCGTTTTTAAGCCAAACGCTCCGATATAGCCACCATGTGTCGAGCTCGGCATCAATACATAATCAGAACCCACATTCTCACCATCGAATACGGCTACTTCACCATCGTTGTAGCTGTAACCAGCCATTGGGAAGATTTGCCAACCGAACGGCTCAATATCGAAATAGCTCAGTGGTATAAATGTGCCAATACTGTAGTTGTTCTTATAAGCATCGTTATCATATTCAGAACGGCTAAAGTTGAAATTCACGATACCCATCGGCAACAGCCATGAACCGCCTAATCGCCACTCTTCGCCGTCCGCATTGACACGAGCGTTGATCATTCGCGCTTCATCCAGCCCAATAGAGCCCGAAAACTTAAGCTCTTCGTTATAAGCAACGCCAGCTTTGGTTACAATCTTAGTCGGGTCGTCAGGGTGCTTCTCTTCAGCAAAAGCCCCCATCGACCCGAGCGTTGCCGCAGCAACAAATAATAGAGTACGTAATGTCATTAGAAGGTCGCACTAAGGCCAACAAAGTGGATACGGCCATCGAAAGAACCATTGAGCAAGTTGCGCCCTTTAGGTCCATCACGATTCATCTCAACCGAACCTAAGTCCGCGTATTCGTAGAACACATCGATCAAGATATCATCCCAATACGTTGAAGCACCTACCGAGTAGCGATACTGTTCGCCTACAGGGAGATCAACCCACTGCATTGAAGGATCGTCTTGTGGAGAGGTTTCGTAAGAGAAGCCCGCCTTTAAACGCCAGTCAGAGTTCAGCTGGTAGTCAGCACCAACAGCAAATTTCCAAACATCATCCCAGTCACGTTGTAGAGTTTGACTAATTGGGAAGTCCCCATTTTCGTTGGTACCTAGATCCAAAACAGTATTGTCCCATTGGCTCCAACGATGAAACTGGATGCTTGCCAATAAATCTAATTGAGAATTCAATGCATAGCTTGCACTGACATCAACGAGTTCAGGTACATCAATACCAGTATTCAATGAACGTTTACCGCCAGTAAAGACATTCACATCATTGTTAAATTCGTGCTCTAGTTTCGAGCGGTAACTCGCACCCAATTTTAACTTCTCTGTTGGAGTGTACATAACACCAAGGTTATAACCATAAGCCCAGTCAGTATCTTGCTTGGCTATAAAAAGAGAAGATGACTGTTGTAATGCAGCCCAACTCAATTGAATACCTGCGCCAACAGACCATTGGTCATTCAGCTTATAACTCAGTGATGGATTCACTTGCATTGCGGTCAGAGTAATTTCTTCTAGAAGGGCAGCACCTGCCCAATCGCTACCGTAATCAAGGCTTGAGCCACCAACAGCGCCAAGTGCGATACCAAGGTGCAGTTGGTCTGTTACTTGATGCGCGTGGAAAGCACCAAATGAAGGCAACACTGAATGGCCTTTACCATCACCGCTAGAGTCTTGGTTGTCTTGATATTTCATCTCAAGGTCAAACGCCATGGTATTGATAGTCGTTTTGCTTTCGCCCATGTGAGACATGGTTGCTGGGTTGGTCCACATCGCAGCAGCTGAACGAGAGTAAACACCGTCACCTGCGCCAGTTGTACC
>NZ_JBFRVX010000431.1:0-862 GCF_041475345.1 Vibrio sp. 10N.222.48.A3
TTCAATGGTCAGTACAGGCATGTTGTGCATTTTACCGAAAGCAACGATCTCTGGCGCTTTTGCCATCGTGCCGTCTGGGTTGGTAACTTCACACAGTACACCTGCCGATTGAAGACCTGCCATTTGCATTAGATCCACAGTACCTTCTGTGTGACCGCGGCGAGCCAGTACACCACCTTTACGCGCACGTAATGGGAATACGTGGCCAGGGCGAGCTAGGTCAGTAGGTTTAGCCGTTGGGTTTGCAGCTGTCTTGATCGTTGTTACACGGTCAGCGGCAGAAACACCTGTTGTTACGCCGACTTTTGCTTCGATAGTAACGGTAAACGCAGTTTGGTTTGCGCTGTTGTTATCAACAACCATAGGTGGAAGTTCGAGTTGGTTTGCTTGCTCGTCTGTTAAGCATAAGCACACAATACCGCTGCATTCTCGGATCATAAGCGCCATTTGAGCATTCGTTAGGTGTTCTACTGAGTAGATGATGTCGCCTTCGTTCTCACGATCTTCATCGTCAAGTAGAAGCACGCCACGACCTTCGCGCAGAGCTTGCAGTGCGTTTTCAACGCGAGTGATTGGTTCGCCAAATTCGGCAAGTAGTGAAGACTGATTCATGGTTAAACTCCTAAAATATCACCAGAATCAGGGCTGTATGAGGGATCTCAACCGAGCACAACAAAGCAGACTCATTACAAGTCGACTTGTACCAATCGTAGTAAACAACTGGTCATTCTAGCTGGTTAAAACCCTTGATAACGGCGTTAAAATTTTTGACTGTAGAATAACTACTTATCGAAAAATTTTGCCTTGTTCTCAAGCGTTTTTCCTGCGCTATCTCTGATCATTTATTTACTGTGATTGGTAT
>NZ_JBFRVX010000432.1:0-5221 GCF_041475345.1 Vibrio sp. 10N.222.48.A3
GAGCAACACTTGCGTCATTCGCGAATTAGGTTCAAATCTTCTTTCGGCTATATAACAGAGTCGAGAACTCATCCATTTGCTTTTGCTCTCTTTGATCTTGCAGCTTTGCTTTTTCTTTCTGCTTTTTCTCCATCAACCATTCGTAGGATTTACGCTTTTTTCGTAACTCCATCCAATAGTTTTGGCAGTTATCGACCTGATTTTTAAAGTGGTGTTCCGCTTCTCTCTGCTTAGAGAGCGTTTCATCTAATTGCGTTAAGAAACGGTTTAAGTGACCATATTGGCTAGCCGTTAATCCGGCCTTACCTCGGTCAACAAGTTGCTGGCAGTAATCAAGTCGATATTTTTCAATCTGTTCGACCTGTTCGTAGTAACCCTGCAGCTCGACATTCGCTTGATTCAGCGCCAATACAGCTTGGTTCTCTTGGTCTTTCGCTTGATCGAGAAGAAATTCTAACGCGTTATCCATGATTGACCTTATTCAACACGACCTAACCGCCTAACACATGCTTTAACATGTTGACGCACATATCATAGGGAACCGTTTCTTTCATTTTCTGTTGTAAGTACTCGTCCAACCTCGGTTTCAAAGTGAAAGCACTGTCGATTGCAGGGTCTGTTCCCGGCTTGTAAGCACCAATCGAAACCAAATCTTGATTTTTCCGGCATATAGACAGCACTTGTCTAACGGCTTTCGACATCAAGACATGTTCTTCGGTGGTGATTTGAGGCATAACACGACTGACGGATTTCTCAACATCAATCGCGGGATAGTGACCAGCATCAGCCATCTCACGAGATAAAACAATGTGACCATCAAGAATCGCTCGCGATGCATCGGCAATAGGGTCTTGTAAATCATCACCTTCTGTTAACACGGTAAAGAAAGCAGTGATAGAACCTTGTTCATCGTTACCATTACCTGCTCGCTCCACCAGCGCAGGAAGCTTGGCAAACACAGACGGCGGATAGCCTTTGGTTGCTGGCGGCTCACCCACAGACAGAGCGATTTCACGCTGCGCCTGAGCGAAACGAGTCAATGAGTCCATCAGTAGTAAAACATCTAGACCTTGGTCTCGGAAATACTCAGCTACAGCCAGTGCGGTTTGACAGCCTTTTAAACGCATCAATGGAGACGAATCCGCAGGAGCGGCGACCACAACAGAACGCTTACGACCATCTTCGCCAAGGATCTCTTCAATAAATTCTTTTACTTCTCGTCCACGCTCACCAATCAACCCCACCACGACCACTTGCGCGGTTGTACCACGAGTCATCATCCCAAGCGTAACCGACTTACCCACACCGGAGCCCGCAAACAGGCCGATACGCTGCCCTTTGCCCACCGTTAGTAAGCCATTAATCGCTTTTAAGCCAACATCAAGTGGCTCAGAGATAGGTTTACGAGCTAAAGGATTGATTGGCTCAGCATTAAAGGAAGCGCGTTGCTCGGTATAGATTGGACCTAAACCGTCGAGCGGATTACCTACGCCATCGATAACACGACCAAGCAACTCCATTCCAACAGGGATACCGCTTTCCGACGTCATCGGTGTCACGCGAGCGCCTGGTAAGATCCCAGTAATTTGTTCACTTGGCATCAAAAACAGGTTATCGCCAGAAAAGCCAACCACTTCAGCTTCCATCTGACCAGACATAGTCTCTACTAAGCATAAGCTGCCAATTGGCGCTTTGCAGCCGGTAGCTTCAAGCGTTAGTCCAACAACACGAACTAGTTTGCCTGAAGCAATTGGTCGCGACTTTAGCCCCTCGACTTTGTATTGGCTAAGACGGTTCGCTAACTCAAGCATTACTCATGACCTTGATGACGATTTACACCACAGAAGCTTTGAATGACGTTCTTCACGCGCTCTTCCATGCGGTAGTTAACACTCGATTCACCCGCTTCAATTTGTACGTCGCCGCGATTGAGTGCAGGCTCTGATACCAACGTCCAATTGCGAGAGTCCAATTCCGTTTCGCCATACGCTGAGCGTATTATTGCAACGTCTTCAGGGTTTAGCTTCAATGTGATCGCGTGACCTGAGATTGGCAATGACTCTACCGATTCTTTCACGGTATCTAGTATGATTTGTGGGTTGGTTTGCACTTCAACATGAACCACTTCTTTGACCATAGTCAACACCATGTCCACCAGTTGCTTCTCTACCTGAGCATTCATCAGCTCTAATGGCTGAGCGAACTGGTTGGCTAGCCCCATAAAGATGGCGACTTGCTGCTGAATGTACTCTTGACCAGCAGTAACGCCTTCAAGTTTGCCGGCTTCGTTACCCTCTTCGTGACCTGCGGCAAACCCTTCGTCTTTGCCTTTTTCGTAGCCCTGTTTAAAGCCAGCCTCTTGTCCTTGATGAAGCCCTTCCTGATAAGCGCCTTGCTTGATCAGTTCGATTTGGTCTTCAGTTAGAACCAGCTCTTCGTCTTCAATGGCTTCTTCAACCGTTGGCATCCAGCCAGGATCGTAGTTAAAAGCCGTTTCTTTGGCTTGTTTGTTCACATCAGAGGTATAGTCAGGCAGCCCCCATTTCTGAGGTTGGGCAACCGTATTATCTTCTTCAGGGCGAAGGAAGCCACGTTTTCTATCACCTGACATATCAGTACCTATCTATGAGTTCGTCCAACTGCGTTGTAGATTCAAGCAATTACACGGTAGTTAATCTGTGGTTTGAAGTTGGATAAAGAAAAGCCCCAACAATGTGGGGCTCTTGAGGTTTCTGTATTAAAGGAACTCGTCGGCGCCACCAGACAGCATAATCTCGCCACTGTCTGCCATCTTCCTCGCAATACCCAAGATCTCTTTCTGAGCCGCTTCTACATCAGAGACTTTAACTGGCGGCATCGCCTCAATATCGTCTCTCATCATATCAGCTGCACGCGTAGACATGTTCTTGAAGATCTTCTCA
Organism: Vibrio sp. 10N.222.48.A3; assembly: GCF_041475345.1. NCBI lineage: Bacteria > Pseudomonadati > Pseudomonadota > Gammaproteobacteria > Vibrionales > Vibrionaceae > Vibrio > Vibrio sp. 10N.222.48.A3. The sequence continues at coordinate 2,922 of NZ_JBFRVX010000432.1, forward strand.
CGTAGGCTTTCATCAGCACCTTTAAGCGCTTTCTGTAGAACGTCTTGTGGGACATCACGCAGCAATCGCTGAACACCTTGGTCATCAACTTCAATAAGGTTTTCAAAGACAAACATAAGATCTTGGATCTGTGTTGCCATGTCTTCGTCTTGATCTCGAATTTGCCCCATCAAGATGCCTTCTACATTATTGTCCATGTAGTTCATGATCTCAGCAGCGGCTTTCAGGCCACCAATTTTGGCAGCTTGAGCACCCGCTTGACCCGCAAACTGTTTCTCCATGATTTCATTCAATTCAGCGAGAGCTGAAGGTTGAACTTCTTCAAGGTTAGCAATACGCATCATCAAATCAAGACGAACACGCTCAGGGAATTGAGACAAGATCTCAGCAGACTGATCCGATTCCAAGTAAGACAGTACGATCGTTTGAATCTGTGGGTGCTCGTTGATAATGATGCTTGCCACCTGACGAGGATCCATCCACTTAAGAGAATCCAAACCTTTAGAGCCAGTACCCAGAAGGATTTGATCAACAAGGTTATTCGCCTTATCTTCGCCCAGCGCAGCTACCAACGCATTACGCATAAAGTCTTCACTGCCCATGCCGATGTTGGTGTACTTCTGAATATCATCTAGGAAAGCACGGTGCACAGCACCTACTTTTTCTTGAGACCAATCCGTTGAACGTGCCATTGCACTACCAACACGTTGAACCTGTTTAGGTTCCAGGTGGCGAATGATACCCGCAGCATCTTCTTCACTTAAACTTAGCAACAAGATAGCAGCGCGTTCTTCGCCTGAGATAGACTCGATATCAACACTTGCGACATCAAGCCCTTCACCACCTTCTGCTTGTTGTGGAACAATTTCGTTAGCCATCTGCCACCCAATTCTTAACTACTTGAGCTGCTAGCTCTGGTTCATTTGCTACAAGTGCACGTACTGCTTTCAGTACGTCCTCATCTTTGTGAAGGTTTGGTAGGTCGATACTTGAACCAAATTCAAATAACTCACCACCTTCAATATCACCACCAATTAAACTGGTTTCGCCGTCAACACCAATTGGCATGCCATCGGGGCCGTACATTTGATCGTCATCGTCTGCTGCTGGGTTAAGCAGTTTTTTCATTGCAGGGCGAACCAGCACCAATACGACAACAATAATAACCAACGCACTCGCAAACCAACGAACCCAATCATTAAAGTGTTGGTGCTCCCAAATTGGTACGTCAGCAACAATATCCGTTACTTGAGGTGCAAATTGCATGCTTAAAACATTGAGTAAATCACCGCGGTTTTCATCAAAACCCACAGTCCCAATCAATACCTGACGTATCGCGTTAATTTCGCTTGCTGGAATTGGGGTGTGAACCACTTCTCCCGTATCAGGGTTCAATGATTGGCGATCTTTGATTGCAACAGATACGGTCTGACGATTAACCGTGCCGCTCTGTTTTCGCTCATGACTAATGGTAGTATCCAGCTCAAAGTTGCGGGTCGCTTCTTTGTGAACCGAACCTTGCCCCATCATCGTACCATCTTTCATCTGAGCCACGTCCTGGGGAATCGATGCATCAGCAGGAGGCTGGTTACTCAAAGCCCCTGGAATACCAGCCACAACGTTGCCGTTATTGTAGTCTTCTAATGTATATTCACTTCGGGTTGCTGGAGTATTCGGATCAAAACGCTTTCTTGTTTGTTCCACAGCACTAAAGTCGAGTTGAATATCAACCTGAGCCGTGTAGTTACCAAACCCAAGAATCGGAATCAAAATAGAGTCAATTTTTTCACGTAGCGCTTGCTCTTGATTACGCTCTAACTCGTGCTCTTTTCGGCGTGCCGCTGACATCGGGTCCTGAGAGCCAGAGCTCAAAAGTCGGCCATGCTGATCGGTCACTGTAATTCGCGAAGTTTTCATCCCCGGAACGGCACTAGCCACCATGTCCACAACAGAATCAACTTCTTGCTGCTTGAGGTTCGTCCCCGTTTTAAGTGTCAGGAATACTGAGGCAGAGGCTTCTTGATTGTGACGAACAAAGACACTTTGCTTAGGTAAGGCAAGTAAAACTTGAGCTTTACGTACCTGCTTCATCTGTTCAATAGCTTTAGCAAGCTGTCTTTCACGGCTTAGTTTAAGACGCTCTTTCTCTAAACGTTGTGATACACCGAAACCCATGTCTTGCATGAGGATATCATCACCGGTGTTTCGCTCTTGGTTCAAACCCGCTCGAACCATATTTAGCTTTAATGAGTTATATTCACTCGCAGGTACCGAGATGGTATTCCCTTCAAGAGAGTACT
>NZ_JBFRVX010000433.1:0-9193 GCF_041475345.1 Vibrio sp. 10N.222.48.A3
ATGCTATCCTCTCAAAGATTCCATACCTGCTAAAACTCCTCTAGTGACACTTCCCCACTAAATTCTTACTAATTAATAACTTAGCGAACCATTCACGCAAACACTGTTGGTTTATTGCGCAATCGTTTTCCTCCCTTTTTTACGTAATATCCCCCTCACAAAGCAAATATGTGAGGAAAGTGCCTCGAAATCACATAAAAACCACACTTTTCTCCAACAAAAAAATGCCTTTTTTCATAAATAAATTCGATTTTTTTCTAATTTTTATCGGTTTTTGACCAAATTGGGCAGTCTCGTGACGTTTCTGTTTTGCGGTCACTTGGAAAAGTAGAGTGAAAACAACTCAATCTAGAGGCCAATACTCACTTGGGTTTGATAATTCAGCCCTCGTACTCCATTAAATGAAGCTTTCAAACTCAAACTTTATAAATCCACTTTCTATTCACCCGTAGCATTGCCGCGCCGAAAGCACATTTCGTGGCTGCCCTTTCGTTGATTTAACCTAAAACATTCAGTAAAGCGCATGGAAAAAGAGAATTGGTTAACGTGAAAAGCTAGGGGGAAGATTAGGTTTGAAGATAAAAAACAAAAAAAATGGCTAAGGTAATTAACCTTAGCCATTTTTATTCGATGTTTTGAATTGTTCTTTACAAGCTATGAGTCTCGAATTAAGACAGGTGCTAATTCTTTTGAGCGCTTAACGCTTCTGCAGTCGCATCTTGAATCGACAAGAACAATGACGTGATTTGTCCAGTAGGCGAACGCATCGGGTTTAGCGTCACGTTCTGGTACATGAAATCAGCTTGTTGAGTAACAGGGCGAACATTACGGCACTTGAACAGGTAAGGTCTTTGTGGCCATGTAATAAAGCTGCGACAACCTAAATCATAGACTGGCTTGGTTTTCAGCCTAAACCACTCTTCTGGGATTTCAGGGAATAACTCAAAGATCGACTTACCGATAGCATCATGTGATTGCTTACCGCTATGGTGAGTCATGAAGCCATTCCAAACTTGCACCTCAAAATCGCGATTAATAACCACCAGCCCCATGTCGACGTTCTGAACCATGTCCACCATCCAGTGGAACTGTTCAAATTCAGCAGGAAGATTCAACATATTAAAACTCCTCCATTAGGTAGGCCAATTTATTATCTAGAAGTGGCAAAGATTCATCAACAAACATGAATAGAAGGTCACAACGGATTGAAGTGCCGTCTATGTTATAGCTGACTTCGAAAGTCATCGTTTTCTTGAATGAGCCGCCGGTATTTTCAATAACGGAATCGATTGAGATGTGTTGACCCAGCAACACCGGAGAGCTCTGGAAGAAACGAACTTCTGACTGCTCACCTAACCCATTCAGGAATGAACCCACAAGGATATTAGATACATCCATCAACAGCTCTAATTCTTCTAACTGTTCGCTTTCTGTTGGCACCTTCATGAGCTTTTTAAGATCGCTCACACTGGAATCACTCAGCAAGACTAACGCTTCACCTGCAATACCTTCTCCACTAAAGCCTTGGCAAACACCCGACACTTGGTCGTTGTCTGCTAAGTCGCGAAGTGCCATGTGCAATTCACTCACTTCCAAAATATTCACGTTCGGTAGTGGTAAATGGACAAATACATCAAAATGGCGCGCCAGTGCATCGGCGGCGCGGCCGATTGCTACGTTCGCCACTTCCATGTAGATATCGCGTCTGCGTAGTATTGGAAGATCTAAAGCGGTAGGGGTAACAACCTGAGGCTGCGTTGGCGGCTCAACAAGTTCACGTAAAATGCCTTTTAACGCTTCTTTATCGATCGGTTTTTGTAAAAACGCTTTAGCACCGAGGTCCATGACCCTCTGCTGCGCTTTTGGCTGGATGTCACCGGAAACAACGACAACAGGTGTGTTATCACCTAAGCGTTGCATCTCTTCCAATGTGCCATAGCCATCTAGCTCAGGCATGGTCAAGTCGAGGAACATCAGTTTAAACTGGTTTTGAGCTAACTCTTCAAGTGCATTAAGCCCATGAACAGCAAAAGTTATATCTGCATTTAGAGAACTAGGCAGTGATCGAGCCATCTGCTTCCTTGCTAATGCAGAATCATCACATATAAGAACTGGGAACGACATAAATGCACCACCGACAAATTAAAGCTAATTTCGAGGAGTGTAACAGATCATTATCGTATCAGGTACGGGGTGAATGAATTTATATGTAGATTATTAGTCAGATTGATGGGAAAAGCGGATATTCGATTATCTCTGATTATTCTTTATGAAAAACAATATGCTACAGAGATAGTAACAAGCCATTTTATAAAGTAATTGCACTATTTTATGAAATGACTGCGATGATTTATAGAATAACAGCCTTAATAAGTAGCCTATTAAGGCTCGACTTGCCGATTCACGCAACAGCCATACATGTTGAACACCTATACGTGTTGACCGCCTACTACGCGTTTATCAGGTTGACGTTTTTATCCGTTTTACATAATGAGTGCAAAGGGGCTAAAACTGATATGTAGGCCATAGAATCAGTAATGCGAAACGAATAACCACAGCAAACACCAATAAAGCGATGCCCAGACGGTACCATTTGTATTCCGCAATATTCATTGGGATACGCTTATAAAACATAGTAATCACGCCTTTCCAATCACTACTGCGTCTTCCGTACTGCATCATGCTCGTCAAAACAAACAGAGCGCCAAGTACTAGCATTCCTTTCTCAGCCCAAAACAATCCAACTTCCATTTGTATTTTCCTTGATAAAACGATGAGCGACTTAAATCATTCTAGCCACCTTTGCTTACGGTTTCTGTAAGACCAAGGTCTAAATTACGAAGTACGCAATTCAGGGCTTTTACCTGATAGCTGATAGCTGATAGCCCATTGTTGGTAATTAGAAACTGGTAACTGGTAATTGATAACTGGTAATTGATAGTTCTCGGTCAGCATTACAAAGTTTATCGTTCAAGCTTTCATGGTAAAAGCGAGCATCACAAGCAGATCACGAATAAGCATGAGTCGAGAGATCCGGAGACTGACTGTTCTTTTGAATGACACGCATCAATTGGATAAGCAGCAGAATACCTGTCACACCTAAACCAACACCGATTCCGCCCCAGATCCCTGCCAATTCAAACTTAGACATCAAATACCAAGCCGCTGGCAAACCAAATACCCAGTAACCAATGGCTGTCATTACGGTTGGCATTGAGACAATCTTCATCCCTCTCAACAGGTTAATCGCCAATAACTGCCAAGCGTCTACAATAAAGCACAACGCAACCACCCAAATAACAGAGGCCAATAGCGAAGTCATTGCGCCCGTACCATCGTCTAACTTGAAGATAGACGCGATCATTTCCGGCCAGATGATGAACACGGCAGACAAGGCTACGCTCAACACCGACACCAATATAAAGCTTAGAATCGAGGTTCTTTTGATGCCTTCGTAGTTGCCCGCACCGAAATCACGGCCAACCAAAATCGCCGCAGCTTGTGAGAAACCGAAATTGAAGTTCCAAGTAAAGCTTAAGCATTGCAGTAGGATTTGGTGCAGTGCTAGAGAAGCAATACTGATCGTCCCCGCCATCAGAGTTCCGCCGTATATCAAGCCATGTTCAAGCAATGCAGCGAGCCCAATAGGCAAACCCATCATCAATAAAGGGCTCATTAATTTGATTGAATACTCTTCTGTGTTTAACCAAGGGGCGAACTGCTTAAACTCGTCACGCTTGAATACCCAAACCGTGTATCCAAGCATCACGATAAAGGCCGCGATAGCCGTACCTAGCCCTAAACCGGTTAAACCCATGTCTAATTGGAAAGTTAAGAAGTAGCTCACTGGCACATTCAGAATTACGGTGATGATAGACATCACCAGAATAGAGCGCACATTACCAAACGCACTGGTTAATCCACGCAGTACCAACAAAATAAGCGAAGGCAGCATCACCCATTTCAAGGCATGCACATATTCCATTGCTAAAGTAATCACTTCTTGGGGCTGTTTTGCTGCCTCTAATACCAACGGAGCAAACCAAAAGCTGGCCATTAAGGTCACACTCAACACAAATGCCAACATTGTTGCGCCTTTCACCGCCAATCTGATTTGTGTATTACCAAACTCAGGGCGAGCTACGCGCTGACCGTAAGCGATCGCAATCAAGTTCGCGACACACCCCACGGTGCTGCTCGCAATAATAAAGATGAAAAAGTAGATAGAGGCGCCTAAGCCACCAGCCGCAAGGGCTGACACACTGATACGCGACATCATCCAAACATCAGTAAGGACTAACGCCATAGAGATCAGCTGTGAAATGATCAAAGGGAATGCAAGAGTGAGTATTTTTTTCATGAGCGCCTCAGGTAATTTCGCCCAAAATACGATCGATGAGGCTGGCGTTCAATTGATAAATTTGCGACTCTAACATTCCATAAACTCATGCGAACGAATTATGACCCCATATCCTAGCTTGCCATCATCCCATAATGGCTTAAAAGCCTTCGAAGCTGCTGCAAGGCTGATGAGCTTTACTCTGGCCGCCGATGAGCTGCATGTGACACAAAGTGCGATCAGCCGTCAGATTAAACAGCTTGAAGATGAGTTAAACGCATCATTGGTTATTCGTAAGCATCGAGCGATTGAATTAACAGAACATGGTCACAATTTGTACGTGGCTTTACGTGAAAGCTATGCCAATGTCGAAGCGGTTATTGCTTCTTGGGGCGAGCCAAAGCAGAAACGTATTGTGATCAAAGCGACTTTGAGTTTCGCGACGCGCGTATTGATCTCTAAAGTCCGGGAATTAAACGAGCGTTATCAAGATTATGAAATCGTCATTGTGCCTGTGATTGAGGAAGACGAATCGATCAACAGCAGCGAATATGACCTACTGATCTTCCATACACGCTTCAAAAAACGCTATGACAAGGCACCTAACATCACCTTCTTACGTGAAGAGTTTATGGCGCCGGTCTGTTCGACTACTTTAACGAACAAAGATACTGACCTCGATTCGATCTTAACCTTACCAAGGCTCCACCCAACCTTAGATCATCACGACTGGAAAGTGTGGCTGGCTGATGTCGAGTCCCCGCCGAAAAAGCCCGTTAGAAATACCAGCTTCTTGTCTTTGGATATGGCACTCAGTGCCTGCTTGTCAGGTGAAGGCGTCACGGTGACGGATTTGCTGTTGGTTTTGCAGGATCTACAACGGGGCTTCTTGTACTGCCCTAAGGATGCAAAGATTCAGCACAGTGCTTGGACTTACTTCATGCACCAGCGTACACACACACCTATCATCAATGACCTTATTGAATGGCTGAGGGAAGAGACAGCAAAAGAGATCGAGTTGCTGAAATCACTCGCACAGCAATATCAGTGGTTTGGTGTAATAGAGCAAGACAAAGGCTTTGGTCGACTCTCTTAAATTAAGCTATGATTCCCCTTCCCTCACCCGATTGATATTTTTATGCCTTCTTTCTCTGTTTCAATGATCCCTGTTGGGGTTAGGTTCATGATCCTCTCCGCTTTTGGGTTCGCACTGATGTCTGCTTGTGTGAAATACATCAGCAACTACGGTATACCTGTATTTGAAATTGTTGCAGCAAGGGCATTGGTCTCTTTGATCATCAGCTATATCGATGTGAAACGAAAAGGCATTTCGATCTGGGGTAATAACAAACCACTCTTGTTTGTGCGTGGTGCTGTCGGTACTGCGGCGTTAATGTGTGTTTACTACGCCGTCACCACCTTGCCACTAGCAGAAGCGACCATTCTACAATACGTACATCCCGTGTTTACCGCGTTGCTTGGCGTGTTGTTCTTAAAAGAGCGCGTGCAAAAGTCGACCATGATCTGCATTGCATTCTGCCTCGCGGGATTGCTGGTGATGGTACAACCAAGCATGAACAGCGGCGTAAACAGCGAGTTACCCATGTTCAGCATTATGGTGGCGTTATTGGGCGCGTTTGGTAGCTCAATTGCTTATGTAATTGTGAGAAAGCTTAGCCAAACTGAAGATAGCTCAGTGATCATCTTCTATTTCCCGCTGGTTGCTCTTCCAATCTCAACAGCCCTGATCTGGAACGACTTTGTATGGCCAAGCTTATTCTTAACCATTATGTTGGTTCTGGTCGGGATTTTCACTCAGATAGGCCAATACGGTTTAACCAAGGCGATGCAAACTCAAGCTGCCGGTAAAGCTTCAGCTTACTCATACGTTCAAATCGTATTCTCAGCGCTGTTAGGCGTGTGGATCTTCAATGAGACTCCATCCGTTTGGACTTACCTAGGTGGTGGTCTAATTGTCACGGGCGCACTCATTAACGTGTTTGGCAAACAGTTGTTAGTGCCATTCAAGGCTAAGTAACCAACTAAGCGACCAAGCAACCAAGCAACCAAGCAACCAAGCAACCAAGCAACCAACAGAGTAAAGATCAGTTAGCCAATCAGCTAATAGATATAAAAAGGGCATTGCGGAATATTCCACAATGCCCTTTTCTGTGAGTCTTCCTAGCACCCTTTCTTAGACGTTTTATTTCGAACAATCTTGCTCTAGTACACCAACTCGATTACGAGTTCTACTACGTGGCATTGCGCAGCTTGGGATCATCACTCAAGTACTCTACAAATTCGATTTCAAAGCCCGCAGGATCAACAAAGTAAACGTTTTTGCGATAAGGTTCTTCAGCCCCAGGTTTGGCAATAGGGAAACCCGCATCAATAAGGCGCTCAATCACGCTCTCGATATTGTTGGTTACATAAGCAAAATGCGCGAGACCGACAGAATGCCCAGCCAAATCTCTGTTTTCTCCTTCGCCGTGATCGCTCAACGCGATGTATTGATATTCATCACCAAAATGTAGCCAGTTACGTGGCTTGCCAGACCATTCGCCTTGCCCTTCATCACGCACATACCAGTGAGGGAAAGCTGCTTTATAGAAAGTCAGCATCTCTGGGATATCTTTAACCACTAAATTTACATGTTCAAGTTGGATCATTCTTCTCTCCTTAAAGTATTCTCTTAAGCAACGTTGCATATCCTAATACCTCAAGTTAAGTTGAGGTAAAGAACTAATTTACGTTTATTTTCGAGAACGTCTTTAGAGTCCAAATGGCTCTGCTTTGACTACATACAAACAGTAAGTTTAGACGACTTAGTCCAACGTAACTCTCTTGCCTCGTATTATGTTCTTTGTACTTAATACCAGTGACTTTATGGGAGGTGTTCTCTCCAAACCACACCTTCCACAAAGTGAGCCGATGAAATGGATGCTGTATACAGGCCTCCCCTCAGTGATCGCAATGCAGAACCAAACCGTAGTTAATTGAAATACAAGCACTTAGTATTTTTTAGTCGACTGCGTAGCGGGAGTGATACATGGACAGCAGAATTACCATCAAAGAATTTCTCAGAGTGTTCGATTACCTTCGTTCAACGGGCGAACAGCTGAACAATAAATATCAAGTAGGCGAAATGACGGCTTGGCATGATTACGACGGTTACACCTGTTGGCTAAGCTACAGAGACGTTACGGTAACCCTGATGTTCCACGGTTCATTAAAAATCGAATACGACCAAGCGTCGAACTATGAAGACTTCATCAACCATTGTCTGGCTATGCTTGCTACAGAGCCTTCTCCGTAAGTACGAAAGGTCAACACGCCCTAATAACTATTGGAGAAAATCATGCACGAAACTGACTTTAAAACGCACTTACTGCCTAAACGAATCGCTTCTTTGTGCCTAATACTCAGCCTTTCTTTTTTATGGTGTCAAGTATCTGTAGCAGGAATAGATATGATTGATTTTACACAAGCGAACGAACAGAAGAATTGGACAGCGACCAACGACAATGTGATGGGCGGCATCTCAACAGGCGGTCTTATTCATGATGGCGAGACGAGTCAATTTAAGGGCGAACTATCGTTAGAGAACAATGGTGGCTTCAGTTCAATCAATCGCTCTGTTAAAACACTAAGCTCTGAAACGGACAGCGTAGAGTTGACGTTTGTGGGTGATGGTCGTACTTACCAGTTAAGGTTCACAACGTGGATAGATGGAAACAGGACCAACTACAAGCACAACTTTGAGACAATTAAAGGTGAACAACTCAAGAAAATTTTCCGACTAAACGACTTTCAAGCGGTGTTTAGAGGTCGGTTACTCAACGGAGAGCCGGGGCTTAAAGCTCAAGACATTAAACAGATCGGCTTTTTGATTGCAGACAAACAGCCTCTGCCCTTCGAGCTAAACTTACTTCAGATTCAATTCAAAACCTCGCAAGAAACGGAGTAACGCTTTGTTGGAATAAGGTAAAGTCTGAATAAACCACCGACGAACAAAAGCCCCTGATATCTTACCGATTCGCGATAGATATCAGGGGCCTTCCATTCAAGCGTTCAAAAGGTCAATGCTTCAAACCGTCAAAGATCTAAATCATTAGCTATTAATATTTAATGGCTGTTTTTCCAATCGACGTACTGCTTTCAATACGTTGGTGCGCATCTTTCAGAGTCTCAACACTAAAACCATTCAACGTCGTCGTTAGTGTCGATTTAATGCGGCCTGCATCAATCAAGTTCGCAGCTTGGAATAAGATGTCTTGTTGCTTCTGGATATCGTCTGTGTTGAACAGTGAACGTGTAAACATCAGCTCCCACACAAAACCTACAGACTTACCTTGAAGCGCCGACAGATCAATTCCACCATCGAACTCCACAATCGAACTGATCATGCCTTGTGGTGCAATCAGCTCCACCATCGATTCCCAGTGCCCTTTGGTATCCGCAACATTAAAAATGTAATCGACATGCTGGATGCCTTGCTCGCGCACAGACTCAACCAAGTTACGGTGATTCACCACATGGTCTGCACCCATATCCCTTACCCACTGCTCGGTTTCAGGTCTTGAAGCCGTCGCAATGACAGTCAGGTTAGTCAGTTGGCTCGCCAATTGAATAGTGATTGAACCTACGCCACCAGCGCCACCAATGATCAGAATCGACTTTTGCTCTTCAGGACGAACACGTAGGCGATCGAACAACGCTTCCCACGCAGTGAGTGTCGCTAGCGGCATCACAGCAGCAGCTTCATCAGAAAGGCTCTTTGGTGCTTTCGCCGCAATACGGTAATCAACGGCTTGGTATTCCGCGTTAGCTCCCATGCGAGTGACGTCACCAGCG
>NZ_JBFRVX010000434.1:0-1684 GCF_041475345.1 Vibrio sp. 10N.222.48.A3
ACTTTACACCCGCGCGCATTAAACGGCTTAGTAGCAATGGATAAACGGTGTTGATATAAACGGTGAAAAGCGTGGATTCTCATGGACAATAACGATAGATCTAGAAAAGTGGCACGATTGTACTTACAGTGACCCTAGAATGATAGAAGGAATTCCCATGCAAGACCCATCCCTGCTTCGCCTTGTTTGTTTTATTGTCGTTTTTGGATCATGTGCGCTTTGGGAGTACCGCTTTCCACGTAAAACGCTGACTCAGAGTAAATGGTTTCGTTGGGGAAACAACTTTGCGTTGGTTGCTTTAAACAGTTTTCTATTAGCCACTCTAATTCCAATCGCAGCATTTCAAGCGGCGGTTATCGCACAAGAAAGCCAATGGGGTCTGTTCAATACCCTGTCACTTCCTAAAGAACTCAGCATCCTCATCTGTGTTTTACTGTTAGATTGCGCTATTTACCTGCAGCACTTGGTGTTTCACCGTGTTTCATGGCTATGGAAGTTGCACCGAGTTCATCATGCAGATCTAGATATTGATGTCACAACCGGAACTCGTTTTCATCCAATTGAGATGATTCTTTCAATGCTGATTAAAGTGAGTTTAGTGATCGCGCTTGGTGTACCTGTCATCGCTGTTGTCATCTTTGAAATTGTTCTTAACGCCAGCGCGATGTTTAACCACAGCAATGCGCATCTGCCACTGTGGATTGATAAGCGATTGAGAAAAGTGATTGTGACACCAGACATGCACCGAGTTCATCACTCGGTCATTGTTAAGGAAACGCACTCAAACTTTGGTTTTTTCTTATCGGTGTGGGACATTTGGTTCAAAACCTATCGCGCTCAACCTAAGCTTGGCCATGATAACGTTCAGATTGGCGTTCCAGAGATTCAAGATGGTAAAGAGCAACGGTTAGACTTAATGCTACGTCAGCCATTTGCACGATTCCCGACAACGAAAGACTAGGTTCGAATTCAGTTGAGTCTCAGTTTATATTGAGATCAAACCTATCTTAATAACAAACCTGTCTCTATAACAAACCCGTCTCCATAACAAACCAAGCTTAATACCAAAGCAAAACGCCCTTAGATTCTTATGAAAACTTAAGGGCGTTTCTGTATCAATCGGAATTTAAGCGTAGCTAGTGCTTCAACTATTATGCTGCCAGGCTTAACTCAGCAAGCTCGTTTATTTGAGGACGCTTGTTTATTTCAGTACGTACTTATGAAGCATAGCTTGTTGGTGTCCTGCTATCTCTCCGACTTGCTCTGAACTCTCGATCATGGATTCAAGCTGTAACTTAGTATTCTCGCCTTGTTCAGAAACACGAGTGATCGAATGTGTCACATCCACCGTTGCGCGTGCCTGTTGCTCAGTCGCCACCATGATTTGTTCAACACGTCCTTTAATCTGGCTAACCGCGAATTCGATTTTCTCGAAGGCCTGCTTTACATCGCCACTGGTTTCCAGTGCATTCGCCATTTCGCTTCTCGACTCTGTTACAGACGCCCGTGAGCGATCAGCGGCTGCCACCAATTCATTCATCATATTTCGAATATTAGTGGTTTGCTGGGAAGTATCGCTGGCTAGTTTTCTTACTTCATCGGCGACCACTGCAAAGCCTCGGCCTTGATCTCCTGCTCGAGCTGCTTCTATTGCTGCATTCAATGCGAGTAAGTTAGTGTTGTC
>NZ_JBFRVX010000435.1:0-8480 GCF_041475345.1 Vibrio sp. 10N.222.48.A3
GAGTTGTTGATGTATTCAGTGCCAGTGGAAGAGGTCTCAAAGAGGTTAGGTTATACCAACGTCGCGAGCTTTAATCGGATGTTTAAGAAACATCGAGGTTTGACGCCTAAGCAGTATATTGAGCGTTTTGAGAGTCAATACTGATCGTCATTAGTCTTCATCTAGCTTTTTAAAATGAGTGGATAGGTAAACGGTTATCCAAGTACTAAGGACAAAAGGCGCGGTGAGTGGTAGCAGTGACAGTTCATGAAAACCAAGTGTGATTAGACAGCTCAACAGCATGCCTAATAGGATCAACGGCCAAGGAATTCGCGGATAGAACACAAGTGCTAGAGTGGCAAGAGTGGCGTTGTACCCGTAAAGACCTTGCTCAATTAGCGCGCCAGAAGCGCCAATCATGTGGCTAAAAACAGTGCTGATTAACACTGCGAGTACTACCCATAGCGCATGCTTGATATTGTTGAGTGCGATGGCAACCAAGATGACTAGACCCGATAGTGCATTATCGATAAAGCTGACTTGGCTGATCCCTTTCAATAACGGTAGCACCGGTGTTGGTAAGCTGAACCACGAGTCTACCTCAAGACTGATTAGTGGCCTCAGTGCGGAGTCAGGTGCCGAAAACGCCGATAGCCCCAAGGTTGATTGGATAGTATAAATCAGCCAAGAGGTGAGGATAAAGGCACTTGTGTAACCGCGATACTTCTTAAAGCTAAACACGATCTTGGCGATGGGTACGGTAATGAGCGAGCCGAGGGCTACTACTAAAATCAGCCACCCATTTACTTCAAAAAAATTCCCGATGAACAAAGCAATCAGTGCGCCATTTAGTGCATACATGCCATTCTCAATATCATGAGACGGTTTATTGGTCAGTAAGGCAAATCCATAGCTGCAACTGGCGCCAAACAAGGTAAGAAAAGCCAGCGCAAGTGACTCAATAGAAATGGCAAACAATAGCAGAAGCGACGTCATAACAGACGGTGTGAAATAGACTTGCCCAATGCCATTGAGCAAGCCTTCAAATGGTAGAATATCCTTATTCGTTCTCATCGTCTGATTACATTCTTTTGCTATGTTGAATCTTTTGTAGCTCAGATTGTATGCAATTTTATTAAGTTGACCATCTTTGCGTATCAATTCTGATACCAGCGCTCACCATAGGCTTGTTGGTAATCTGGTGTTTCAATGATGCCTTCTTGCTCTGGAACGGTTTCTAATGGCCCAACGACCGTTCGATAAGGTAATACGCCAGCCCATACCGGGATATCCATATCAGCTTTATCATCATTCACTCCATGTTTACCTATCTTCACGGAGGCTTCTGTTAAAGGGATCGCCAATAGCTCGGTGGCGGTGAGCTCTTTCTCATTACTGAGCCTGACTTCGTCGGTTCTTCCCGGCGCGATTTGCTCAATGAAGATGTTCAATAAGCGATCTTTTTCTTGGTTGTCATCGATGATTGAAAATGACCCCAACACCACTGCAGAACGATAATGCGCACTGTGGTGAAATGCCGAACGAGCTAACACCCAACCATCGAACAAAGTGAACGTTAAACAGGTTGGCTCTCCTTTTTTTAAGCCTTTCAACAAGCGGCTGTTTTTAGCACCATGGATGTAGACCATATCATCCACTCGCCACGCGAGCATTGGAATAACCATTGGTCCATGTTCGCCTTGCAATGCAATGTGTGCGATTAAGCTCTCATCTATGATTTGATGAAGTTTCTCTTGTTCAAATACGGCTTTGTGAGCCCCTTTTTTAATCGTGGTTCTTTTCGTGCTAGATAACATAATCGCTCCTTAATCATTGCCTTTTGATTAATGTAGCGATTAACTGGTTTATTAAATAGAGCCACTTTTAAACACTATTTGGATCCAGTTATGCAGCCTATTGATGTCGGTGACCTACAGTTAGACGAGCAACATGACACGCGTCAAACCGCCTTGTTTCATGCGATCAGAGAAAAGATTGTTCAAGATTTATGGAGTAAGGGCAGTAAGTTACCCTCAACGCGTAAGTTGGCCGTAGAACTGTCGGTAAGTCGAAATACGGTGATTTATGCGTACGAACAACTGGTCACCGAAGGCTATATCGAGAGTAAGCAAGGCTCAGGGTTTTATGTCTCGGTTGAACAACCAGAGCACTTTCTAAGTTTGTCTCAGCCAAACAGTGTTCAGGATCCGAAGGTTAAACAAACAGTCAGTAAACCGGCTGCAAACATAGCGACACCTAACGACATTAACCGCAGCTTTGCCCCCGGAGTTCCTGACTTAGATGCGTTCCCTTTTGCGAAATGGCAGAGGCTGCTGCAACGTCACTCTACACGTCAGAACATAGCGGGAAATCAAGAGGTTCAGGGAAGCTTGGCCTTGAGGGAAGCATTGAGCGGGTATCTTGCGAGTAGTCGCTCGGTTCACTGCAGTACCGATAGAATCATCATCACCGCAGGTGCGCAGCAAGCCATCTCAATTGGTTTGATGGCGACGTTAGCTATGGGGGACAAAATCCTTGTGGAAGAGCCCGGCTATCGACAAGTGCATAAAATCATCGATCTGTTGAGGCTAGAGCTAGACGGTGTGAGTGTGCGTGAAAAGGTTGGGTTAGATATTGAAAAAGTGCTGTCCAGTAACGCCAAGGCTCTGTATGTCACGCCGAGTAACCAATACCCAATGGGCACGACCTTGAATACCGAGCAACGACTTAAACTGATCGATTGGGCCAATCAACATCAGTCATGGATCATTGAGGATGATTACGACAGTGAGTTTCAGTTTGCTCATCGCCCTTATACCAGCATGCAAGGGTTAGCGGGAAAGTTAGGGTTCGATGATCGCATCATCTATGTCGGATCCCTGAGTAAGGTGATGTTCAATGGCTTGCGACTAGGTTATTTGGTGGTGCCAGAAAGTCTGGTGGCGAAGTGTCTTGAGATTAAAGATGCGCTCACTGGAGACACGGCCTCACATACACAAGAAGCGCTGGCGGACTTTGTACGTGAAGGCGATTTATTGCGCCATATTAGAAAGATGCGTCGTTCATACAAACTCAAGCATGAAGCGATGATAGAAGCGATTAAAAGTGAGTTTCATGGCGATCTTGAAGTGATCAGTCAGGCTGCTGGGCTACATGTGACAGTGAAGTGGTATCAAGGGATATCTGAACATGAGTGGAGCCGTAGAGCAGAGTTTGAAAATATCATCATTCGTCCTTTTGACTTTTATGAATATGGATCAAGTGATGCTCGTGATTGGAGTGGTGCAGTGCTGGGGTTTGGTAATATCCGACTGGCTGACATAAAGCCGAAGATCAAACAGATCGCTCGGCTTTTTTATCAGTAATATTGGTAGGGCTTGTTTACAATTTTCTGATTCATCACTAATCGAGTTACAACTTGTCGATAGAGACAGTGGGTTTACCTTTGCCTAGCCACTTCCGCCAAGGGAGTGACAATGTCACAAAAACAGTCACAGCATAGAGCATCGACCAGCTTAGGCAGATAAACACCAAGGTACAGATCACCAGTGAGAGCATGGCAATGTATCTAGATGCGCCAGTCAATAATCGGCAAGCCGCTAACATCGCAAGCAGATAAACCAGTACGAAAATACCGTTGGCGAGTTTAAGAAAGAATTCGAGATCCAAATTAGACAGCTCGCCGATTACACACGAGATAAGCGCAATAAAGCCAATTGCTAAGGTTGGATAAAGTGGTACGCCACGGCTGTTGAGCTGCGCCATTTTACTGGTCGGAGTGTGTTGGCGAGCTTGAGCCCAAATCATGCGAGACAAGCTTTGGGTGTAAAGGTTTAGGCTAGCAAAACAAGCAAAGAAGCCAAGTACACTGATAACGGCTTTAAAGCCATTGCCAAACAATTGCTCTGTCACCCATGGGATAGAGGCAGCATCAAATTCTGGTGAACCATAAGCGCCTAGCTTGATAATAACCACTGAACAAGCCCAGTACACTAAGCCTGCGACGAAACACCCGGCAATGATGGCGATGGGGAAGTCACGCTGTGGATTCTTAAATTCCTCTCCCATGTGAGCAAAGGCTTCGATTCCTACAAAGCACCAAAACATAACCGCCAGTGCAGCACCAATAGACCACATTGAATCGGATGTCATAGTCGGAACTGCGATGTCAGCAGCAGTGATGTCGGCTTTCCAAACAAAGGCGCTGACTAAAGCAAAAATCGATAAGGCAATTACGGTTTGCAAGCGGCCTGAAGATTTACTGCCCATCAAATTGACGGCAATAAGCAAAGCGACGGTAAAGGATTGAGCACCTAATGGTGTGTCGAGTGGTGCTGGTAACAGCTGTTGAGCAAAGCCACCTGCCAATGCAATCGCCGCTGGAATACCGACAGGAATAACACTCACAAACAACCAAGCCACACTGGTTTCTAATCGCTCGCTGAATGCTTGGCGTACAAAATAGGCCGTGCCTCCTGCATTGGGGTAGCGTTTCCCTAATGCTGCGAAGGTTAGTGCAATCGGGCAAATAGCGATAAACAGGATTAACCATGCTAGTAGCGATAACTGCCCTGCAATGCCTGCCGCGATAGCTGGGATCATAAACAATCCTGTGCCAAGCAAGGTCGTAGAGAGTTGTCCAATTCCTGAAATAAGCGTGATTTCTTGTTTGAGTTGCGTCATTCGCTGTCCTTGCTATTGGCTTTGATATCGGTTTTATGGTGCAGTCTTGTGAGGCTGAGATTGAAAGCATACATTGTCGACATCAATAATACAGCTAGCGAAACGTCTTAAGACACCGTCAATTTAACGGTATTAATTTGATTAAGCGTGAAAGTGTCGGCTGTCATAATGGCTGTTATAAGTTAGAAAGTTGTGTCAAATTAGGCGTTATAAATAGAACAATAAATGGAAAGAATCAGAAGCATGGATAAATTTGATCGCCAAATTTTAGATATTCTAAAAATTAACGCTCGATGCTCAGTGAGCGATATCGCAAGAGATGTCAGCCTGTCTCGCTCTGCAGTGAACGCCAGAATCAAGAAGCTGGAAAACGATAAGATCATCACAGGATATTGTGCACAGGTGACCGAGCCTGATTTACCGAAGAACGTTGGCGCTTATATCTCTTTGAAGTTTGACATGTCGAGCAGTAACCATAATTGTGAGTCTTACGCTAAAAATATCTACGCCATTAATGGTGTGCAGTGGTGTCACTCTATTAGCGGTGAGACCGACATGATGCTTTATGTTGAAGTTGAAAGCATGGAGCGTTTGAACCAAATTCGTGACCAGCTGCAAGGCTATCCTGAACTTCGACATCTTATGACTCATACTGTCTTAACGGAATTCTTCAACAAGCAAACTTCGTCTTTTAATATGTCTTGAGTGAGTGCTGCTTACCTTCACTGTGTCGTCATTTTTCCGTACTTACTCAACTTATTCTTACTCGCTCTATTCTTATTCACTCTAAGGTTGCTGATGTTAGGTAATATCAATTTAAATTTACTGCGGTCGCTGCATGTGCTTCTTGAAGAGTGCCATGTAAGCCGAGCCGCTCAGCGTCTGCACATCACGCAGTCGGCGGTTAGCCGTCAACTGGCTCAGCTTAGAGATCTATGTGGTGATCCTCTTCTGGTTCGTGATGGGAACAAACTGGTGCCAACCAACCGTGCTTTGTTGCTTAAAGGCAAGCTCGATGACTTGCTGGGCGAGTTTGACCACCTCTTAGATGATAAGCCATTTGATCCACAAGACTGGCAAGGTGAATTGGTGTTGGCTTCGAGTGATACTGAAATACCCGTTGAATCAAACATAAAAAACCTAAAGATTGATCCAATACATATCAATGAATCTTTTGACTCACCCGCTGCGAACCACAAAAGATTTACCCCAATGAATACTCAACGCTCACACCTAAACAGTCCTTCGAAAAAAAGGATCACTGAGCAGGCCTTATTGGTAATACAGGTCAGTTTTTTAGACGAACAGATTGAAAATGATTTTCAGTCGACGATATTTGGTGAAAACCAACAAAGTGTTCAAGATTATTTCCTAAAAAATAGTTATGGGAATTATAAAGTTGTTCCTGCCAAAGAAAATGAAGGAACAAAAAATGATGGTGTTATTAATATCACGCTGGATATAGATCATCCTAACTGCCATTCAAAGTCTGAGAAAAACTGCCAAACTAAGCTTAATAATGTGTTCACAAAGGCATATGAAGCGCTAGATGTTGACTTCGACCTTTCTCAATATGATTCGAACAACGATAATAGCATCTCAGCTCAAGAGCTGTCAGTCATGTTTGTCTTTGCTGGGAATGACAAATCTAGTGGTACACGAAAAACCCCGACAATTTGGCCTCATAAGTATGCTCATAGCACTGTCGAGATCGATGGAAAACGCATTAGTGCTTATTGCTTGTTCGCCGATTATCAAGGTGACCATCAGTCAACAATGGGGGTGATAGCACATGAGCTTGGACATCTGATGTTAGGACTTCCAGATTTATATTCTTATCAGCATGATGGTTCTATTGGTCATTGGGGGTTAATGGGAGGGGGCAGTTGGGGGAGAAAACCGACGGATCAGTATGCTGGCGAAACTCCGGTCAACATGTTGGCTTGGAGTAAAGAGGCATCTGGTTTTTTAAAGCCGAAAGTTCTCTCCAATAACGGGAGTATTGAAGTTGGTACAATCAAGGGTGAAAGCGTTATCCACCTTGACCCTTACCTTAAACAGTTTGGGCCTCGTGCTTATGTGGAAAATAGACGCAAAAACGATTATGACCAAGCGCTCCGTGGTGAGGGGTTATTAATCACAGCCGTGAATATAGATAACCAATTCAATAGTTCTGGTCCGATGCAAGTACAGGTATTCCAAGCCGATGGAGAGGGGTTATTAGAAAATGGATTCTCTTCTGGAGACTCTGGCGATGTCTTCCCAGGTAGAGAATCGGTTACCAATCTCTCCGATGATTCAGAACCTTCCTTAACAGCGATTACGGCGGGGCGAAAGACGGATATCTCAATAACCAATATTGTTAGCGATGATACCAAAGCGAGTTTCTCTTTGTTGGTACCTAACACCAACAACAAATCATCTTGGGTAACCTCTTTTGGGAGAACATACCCACGTTATGACGCGAATATTAATGTTCTAGGTTTCCCCATTGATGTGGTCAAGGGAAACCAAAGTATTGGAGGAATTCACTTTTACGCGAAAGCAACGAGCGCCGCGATGCCGATGTTTTATCGTTTGGTGGAATATCCATATCAATCAAGATTCGGCAATGCAGTTATTGACGAGCAAGCAGCTCGATTGTTACACAGAGGCATCGCGAGGCAGGGCGGCGGACAAATCATTTTCGACGAGAAAATTAAGCTTGGGCTAGGCACAAAGTTAATTGTCTTAGAGATTGAGAATGGTACCCCTGAATACTCAACTCAGTTTTTAGATGCGTATTTAGGGGATGGACAAAGGAAAAGTCAATTTTCAGGATCTATTTCTGATTACAAAACTCGAGGGTTGAGTCGCGGTTTCGGTCAGAATTTCCCTTTTGCAGCGCTTTTTGAGTTGCCAATAGATGCGAGGCCAATTGCTGTCGATGACATGATATCGACCGAGGAAGATACCCCTTTTATGCTTAATTTATTGGCTAATGATATCAATTTACCGAAGCCAAATAATTACTCTTTTGAAATCGCTCAGAAGCCAATGAAGGGCGTGATAAAGGATGGAACCTACTTCCCAAAGGTTGACCAGTTTGGCCGTGACAGCTTCACATACCGTTTGGTAGATAAGCTAGGGTATGAGACGGATTTTGCTAGTGTGGAAGTTGATATTAAGCCTGTGAATGACGCGCCAAAGTTAACAATAGATAGGCTCGAGGTGACGTCTAAGCCTGGTGAAACTGTTACTTTTACGGTAACCGATATTACCGACGTCGATTCTTCTGAACATGAAATTATGTGGTCTCAAATTCAAGGTCCAAGCCTGAAATTAAGTGGATCACGCTCCAAAGTCCTACAAGTGATAGTACCTAGTGATGCTTCGAAAGGAGAGCGATACCGATTTACAATTTTGGTACAGGACTCGTCAGGAGGTTATGCAAAGCAGTCTGTAGTTCTGGATGTGCAAAGAACGGAAGCTTTATTATTAGGCACCAAATCGTTGCAAGTAAAATATGGAGATACAATCGATTTAGTTCCTATTACTAACGGAGCTAACCACACATTATATATTTTAGAATTCCCACGCAGTGGTATTGCAAAAATTGTCGATAGTAAGATCATTTATAATGCTCCTGCTCAACGTAAGCTGGCTTTATATGACACTATCAAATATAAGGTTTTATCGGCCGATGGTGATGAGTGGGTCGGATCGTTTGATATAGAAGTTTTACCGAGTGTTTCAAACGCATCATCTGTGCCATTAAGTCAAGATAATTCATCCGGAGGAAGTTCCTCACTACCTATCCTCTTTATATTGTGTATGCT
>NZ_JBFRVX010000436.1:0-3733 GCF_041475345.1 Vibrio sp. 10N.222.48.A3
CACGCTCAAATTACCTATACAAAACTTGTTTTTTTGATTGAATCACTATAATTTCCCGTTGAACCTTTTATTTTTTAAATTTTTAGCTAAGTGTTAACGTTCTTCTTTAAGGTCAGTTCCATTATAGGATCCAACAAGTAAGAACCCATTATCCAACATTTAGTTCGATTTGTCTTCAGGATGTAGGAGTACGCATGGAGTTCAGTGTAAAAAGTGGCAGCCCAGAGAAACAGCGCAGCGCATGTATCGTTGTCGGTGTATTCGAACCGCGCCGCCTTTCTCCAGTAGCCGAGCAGTTAGATAAGATTAGCGATGGCTATATTAGTTCACTGCTTCGTCGCGGTGATCTAGAGGGTAAACCTGGCCAGATGCTACTACTGCATCAAGTACCTGGTGTACTTTCAGAACGTGTTCTGCTTGTAGGCTGCGGTAAAGAACGTGAGCTAGGCGAGCGTCAATATAAAGAAATTATCCAAAAAACCATCAGTACACTAAACGAAACGGGTTCTATGGAAGCAGTATGTTTCCTGACTGAACTGCACGTTAAAGGTCGTGATACTTACTGGAAAGTTCGCCAAGCAGTAGAAGCGACTAAAGATGGCCTTTACACTTTTGATCAATTCAAGAGTAATAAACCTGAGACTCGTCGTCCACTACGTAAACTGGTATTCAACGTACCAACTCGTCGTGAATTGAGCCTTGGTGAGAAAGCAATTTCTCACGGTCTTGCGATTGCTTCAGGTGTGAAAGCGTCTAAAGATCTAGGCAACATGCCACCTAACATCGCAAATCCTGCTTACCTTGCATCTCAAGCTCGTCGCTTGGCCGATGATTACGAGACAGTGAAAACTAAGATCATTGGCGAAGAAGAGATGGAAAAGCTGGGTATGACTTCATACTTAGCGGTAGGCCGTGGTTCTAAGAACGAATCTATGATGTCTATCATGGAATATAAAGGTGCTGCTGACCCAGATGCAAAACCGATTGTTCTAGTCGGTAAAGGTCTTACTTTCGATTCAGGCGGTATTTCGCTTAAGCCTGGTGAAGGTATGGATGAGATGAAGTACGACATGTGTGGTGCGGCTTCTGTATTCGGTACAATGAAGGCACTAGCTAAACTGAACCTACCGATTAATGTAGTTGGTATCCTAGCAGGTTGTGAAAACATGCCAGGCAGCAATGCTTACCGCCCAGGTGATATCCTAACGACCATGTCAGGCCAAACAGTTGAAGTGTTAAACACGGATGCTGAAGGTCGCTTGGTTCTATGTGATGCGCTTACTTACGTTGAACGCTTTGAACCAGACTGTGTTGTCGATGTAGCAACACTCACTGGCGCGTGTGTGATGGCGTTAGGTCACCACATCAGTGCTGTACTGTCTAATCACAACCCACTATCTCACGAGTTAGTGAATGCTTCTGAGCAAGCAAGTGACAGAGCATGGCGCATGCCAATGGCCGATGAATACCATGAGCAACTAACGAGTCCATTTGCAGATATGGCAAATATCGGTGGCCGACCTGCTGGTACAATCACAGCAGCATGTTTCTTATCTAAATTTGCTAAAAAGTACCACTGGGCACACATTGACAGTGCCGGCACAGCTTGGAAGTCAGGCGCAGCGAAAGGCTCGACAGGTCGTCCTGTCTCAATGCTTGTCCAATTCTTATTGAACCGCAGCGGCCATGAGACTGAAGAGCAATCTTCAAAATAATAGAAAGGGCCTACGGGCCCTTTTTTAATAAGCGTTATTTGCTAGCTCCTGTTGACCAAGTATGATTGGTTTCCACGATTCCAAGTTCGAGTATTCAGTATGCAGACTGCCACATTTTACATTGTGTCTTCAGACAGCCCACAAGCCGGCGAAGAGAGTTTTGCTCACTACGTGTTGTTTCTTGCTCAGCATTTTGCAAAACAAGGCGCTAAACTTTATCTCAACTGTAACGATAAAGTTCATGCTGAGCGTATCGCTGAAGTTTTTTGGCAGGTAGAGCCTACTGAATTTATCGCGCACAACTTGGTTGGCGAAGGTCCAAAATATTCAACGAATATTGAGATAGGCCATCAAGGAGTCAAACCTAATTGGAACCGCCAATTGGTAATAAATCTGGCCGATAATCATACAACCTTTGCGAACGCCTTTGCTCAGGTGATAGACTTCGTTCCTTGCGAAGAAAAAGCTAAGCAACTCGCTCGAGAAAGGTATAAAATTTACCGTCAGGCTGGATATCAGCTACAAACTATCGAGATTCAACATCCATAGTCAAACCTCATAGTTAAAGCTATCTTTGGATTTAGATTCAAGAAGCTTCACTTATGAAGTTTGACCACGATTAACCATTCACAGTATCCGTTATAAGAGCACTATGGAAAAGACATACAACCCAACATCAATCGAACAAGCTCTGTATAAGACTTGGGAAGAGAAAGGCTACTTTAAGCCACACGGTGACACATCAAAAGAAGCTTACAGCATCATGATCCCGCCACCGAACGTCACTGGTAGCCTACACATGGGTCACGCGTTCCAAGATACGATCATGGATACACTTATCCGTGCTCAACGTATGAAAGGCAAAAACACGCTTTGGCAAGTGGGTACTGACCACGCTGGTATCGCAACTCAAATGGTTGTTGAGCGTAAGATCGCTGCTGAAGAAGGCAAAACAAAACACGACTACGGCCGTGAAGCTTTCATCGACAAGATCTGGGAATGGAAAGGCGAATCTGGTGGCACGATCACTCAACAACTTCGTCGTCTTGGTGCATCTGTAGACTGGGATCGTGAGCGATTCACTATGGATGACGGCCTATCAGCTGCGACTCAAGAAGTATTTGTTCGCCTATACGAAGAAGACCTAATCTATCGTGGTAAGCGTCTAGTAAACTGGGATCCTAAACTGCACACTGCAATTTCTGATCTTGAAGTTGAAAACAAAGACAAAAAAGGTTTCATGTGGCACTTCCGCTACCCACTAGCGAATGGTGTTAAAACCGCTGATGGCAAAGACTACATTGTCGTTGCGACTACACGTCCTGAAACCATGCTTGGTGATACAGGCGTTGCAGTTAACCCTGAAGATCCTCGCTACAAAGATCTTATCGGCAAAGAAATCCTGCTTCCTATCGTAAATCGTCTTATCCCTATCGTAGGTGATGAGCACGCTGACATGGATAAAGGCACGGGTTGTGTGAAAATCACGCCAGCTCATGACTTTAACGATTACGAAGTGGGCAAGCGCCATAGCCTACCAATGATCAACATCCTAACGTTCAACGGTGATATCCGTGATGCGGCTGAAATCTTCACAACGAACGGTGAAGAAAGCGATGTGTACTCAACAGAGCTTCCAGAAAAATACCAAGGTATGGAGCGCTTTGCAGCTCGTCGTGCAACGGTTGCTGAATTTGAAGAGCTAGGCCTACTTGAAGAAATCAAAGATCACGATCTAACCGTTCCTTACGGTGACCGTGGTGGTGTGGTTATCGAACCAATGCTGACTGACCAATGGTACGTGCGTACAGCGCCTCTTGCTGCTCCTGCTGTTAAAGCCGTTGAAGATGGTGAGATTCAATTCGTACCTAAGCAGTACGAGAACATGTACTTCGCGTGGATGCGTGACGTGCAAGATTGGTGTATCTCTCGTCAACTTTGGTGGGGCCACCGTATCCCAGCATGGTACGACAACGATGGTAAAGTTTACGTAGGTCGCACTGAAGAAGAAGTTCGTG
>NZ_JBFRVX010000437.1:0-6925 GCF_041475345.1 Vibrio sp. 10N.222.48.A3
CCTAAGAACCACCCAGACAGAGCCCAAAGCTCAAAAATGGCGGCAGACAAGGCGATCTCTTTCCTCAAATCTATCGAGTATCCCGCGTCCTATCTCGACGAAATCCATCACGCTATTGTCACTCACAGTTACAGCGCCAACATCACACCAGAAACCTTGGAAGCACAGATTGTTCAAGACGCAGATCGCCTAGATTCTCTCGGTGCGATTGGCATTGCTCGCTGCCTATACGTGGGTCAAAGCTTTAACGCTGAACTCTATAACCACGAAGACCCATTCGCGAAGCAGCGTGACTTGGATGACAAGCACTACAGCGTCGACCATTTCTACGTGAAGCTGTTCAAGCTAGCTGAAACCATGAATACAGAATCAGCCAAATTAGAAGCCAATAAGCGCACCGACTACATGCGTGGATTTCTTGATCAGTTGGCCGCAGAAGTTTAACGGCTTAGAAAAAGAGACACGCGATAAGGAAGAGAGAAGGATATGGAAATAAACCGCTTTAAAGCATCCGACGCCGACGAGATCGTCACTTGGTTTACATCCCTAGAAGACTACGTTCTATGGGGCGGACGGACATTTGGTTGGCCCTTAAAAGCAGCCTCCATCATCGAACGTTCTCAAGAACCACATGTCGAGCTATATACCTTTTCTGCATCTAAGTCATACTCTGAACCGAACGCCGATTCAAACGCCAACTCAAATACCGATGACTTGCTTGGCTTTATGGAGTTTCAACGCATGTCAGACAATGAACTTCGCTTTTGCCGAGTCGCGATTAACCCAAACCAACGAGGTAAAGGGCTTGGGCAATCCATGATAGAAAGTGCATTAGAAGCTGCGAAAGAAATCCCAAATATCACCACCATCACCTTGGCCGTATTTAAGCAAAACCACGGAGCAAAACGCTGCTACGACAAAGCAGGATTTCAGGTGGTAGACAAAGAGCCGAGCGTGAAAGAGTTCAATGGCAAAACGTGGCCCTTGTATCAGATGGAATTAAAGCTCTGCTAGTTCATTTTAATTGTCAGGTTAATTTTAGTTACCAGGATTGTTTTAATTAACAGACTTATTTAGTTAATCGACTTGTTTTAATTGCCAGATTCAGCCCCATATCATTAAGCACTGGCTACATACTCAAGATACACAGATGTAATTTGGAACCTCCAATGACCCAAGAAAAATTCGACACTATTTATCAAC
Organism: Vibrio sp. 10N.222.48.A3; assembly: GCF_041475345.1. Lineage (NCBI taxonomy): Bacteria > Pseudomonadati > Pseudomonadota > Gammaproteobacteria > Vibrionales > Vibrionaceae > Vibrio > Vibrio sp. 10N.222.48.A3. Next base: position 1,204 of record NZ_JBFRVX010000437.1, read on the forward strand.
GTGCAGCTCACCGTAAAGGCGGAGCAGCCGAACTCGAAAAGATTGTTCGTGCGCCCCTTTCCCAAGCCGAGTTATCGCAAATCACCGAAGACCGTTGGCTAGCCGCCTTTACTGAAAAAGTATTCCAGTGTGGCATTTCGTGGAATGTGGTGAGAAAGAAATGGCCGCAATTTGAAGAGGTGTTCTTTGAATTCAACATCGAGAAAATGCTGATGCTGCCGAATGAAATGTGGGAACAGAAAGCACAAGACCCGCGCATTATTCGCCACCTCACTAAAGTGATGACCATCCCTGCCAACGCCACCATGATCCACAATGCCAAGCGTGAAGCCGATTCATTCTCGAAAATGGTTGCCGACTGGCCATCAGAACGTATCACCGAGCTGTGGGATTACCTGAAAAAACACGGCAAGCGACTAGGTGGTAATACTGGTGCCTACACTCTGCGCCAAATGGGCAAAGACACCTTCATCTTGTCGTCGGATGTTGAAGCGCACCTACGCAGTACCGATGTGCTAGATAGCGGCCGTAACACCAAGCGAGCACAACTGGCAGCGGGTAAAGCCTTCAACGAATGGCAGCAACAATCAGGTCGTAGCCTGAGCGAAATCAGCCAGATCGTTGCCTACAGCTGTGGTGATAATCGCGTTTAGTGGTCACCGTAGTTAATTAAAGAACCCGTCCAGATTTATCTAGCCTTTAAAGACCCGTTGCTGATGCCACTGGTCTTTTTTGTGCTTCATTCAAAGAAATGTAAATTAACCGCTGACAGACAACGATCTTCGGTGACGCCAAGTCATTATGTTGATAGGTTAATGTTTATACATCTCGATTTCATACGTATCTATAGCGCTCTCTAAAACATTCGTTTCTCCGCTAAATGGATGTACTAAACCTAGAAAGGAATTCTATGTTCGAACAGGTCATCAGCATTCTGTTTCCCGTTTTTGCTTTAGCCAGTGCTGGCTTTGCGGTCGGTCGTTGGCTCAAGCCCGATTTCAAACCGATCAATCGCATCAACATGGATGTGTGTATCCCTGCGCTAGTGTTTGCATCGCTGACCACCATGCCTCTCGACACAGAGCAATTGCCACTCATAACCGCTTCTTTGGTCGCAGTGTTAGTGCCTGCATTGTTGATGATTCCGATCTGTAAGATCTTTAAGCTCAATTTCAAGGCTTGGGCTCCGCCACACATGTTCCGTAATAGTGGCAACCTAGCCATTCCCCTATTCACTTATACCTTTGGCGAGAGCGCATTAGCCCCTGCGGTATTACTATTTGTGGTATCGGCATGTGTCCATATCAGTGTGGGGTTGGCGCTATTGAGCGACGGTAATCCGATCAAACAGATCCTCAAGATGCCAATCTTCTTAGCGGCTGCGCTAGCGATGACGCTCAACCTGTCTGGAATTACCGTGTGGAATCCAATCTACGAAGCCACATCACTGCTTGGGCAAGCTGCTGTTCCTATCATGCTATTGTCGTTAGGTTCGCAAATGGTCAACTTGAGACTGAGCGGATTAAAGGTCGGCTTGTTGTGTACGGCTCAATCCCTGTTTACAGGGGCGATCGCTTTTACCATCATCTATTTCTTTATCCCGCTGCCGACGCTGCACTTACAAATGATGGTACTGTTCACCATGCTGCCACCCGCTGTGATGAACTACCTGTTTGCAGAGAGGTTCAATGTCGAGCCCCCTAAGGTCGCATCTATGGTGTTGTTTGGTAACTTCCTAAGTGTGGTTACCCTACCAATCTTGTTGTCGTTCGCACTGTCTATATCGAGTTGAATCTCGATCTAAGGGAAGATTTGTCATTCATTACAGTTATAAAAATGGGCAGATAAACTGCCCATTTTTGCATTCATACAGTTAGGATTAACTATTTCCATAATTGAACCAGAACTTAGAGCTATACAAAAAAAATTAAAATCGTTGTTGGTTATTGCAGTTATGTTTAATATACAATCATCAAGCAAAGGAATGGGTTATCGCCCCCCTATACAGCACAATCAAGATGGACAACAAGAACAGACATTTTCTTTGACTTAACTTTCGAAGAACTTCATCGCTTTGGCGTGACAATAAATAAAGCATGACCAAGCGCTTTACTCCACTATTACTATCTTTTGTAAGTCATATGAAAATTAAAAATGTAATACCTCTACTGCTATGCCTCTTCTCTCATCAAGCTATATCTGCGGCAAATTTCACAACGGACTTTGTAGAACTTGGGATGCAAGCAAAGCCTATGGGGTTAAGCGTGGATGGTGGACGCGACATCAACGATAGCTTGGCGATTTTGGGCGGCCTTAGTACCAACACAGCCGAAGATGAAAGCAACTTTGATGCGTACATCGGCCCTCAAGTTTATGGTCCAATAACTCAAGGGATCGACTTAAATACGCAGCTGCTACTCCATTTCAACAAAAACTCATACGCAGCTGGAGAAACGAAAGCTTATGTCGAATTTAATGCGGGTATTCGAGCGTGGATCACTCAGAGAGTAGAAGCCCATGTGCTTGCGGGTTCTAACGGAGAGCACTCAATCTTTACGTTTGGAGCCAGGTTCCATGCCACAGATAAAGCAGTGTTTGCAGTTGCTTCCAAAAACAACGGTCTTTACGGCCCTCAATTACAACTTTCGGTTAGATATCAATTTAAGTAGCCACCTTTATAAACAACTTTCCGCTACTGTTGGATCCAACATAAAAATAGCGTCAGTAATTCAATACTGACGCTATTTTTTTATCTCTAATTCAGACACATCCTATTAGTTATACGCTTACCTAAAGTTATACGCTTGCCTAGCTATTGAGTTACCCATTGATATAGCGATGAACCGTGAACTACAAACATTCAGTGAACTATGAGCATTTATCCAACTTGAGCTCTGCTGTCACCTTAGTAAGACGTAGTGCAATCGCGAAACACACTAAGTAAGGACTCACATACCAAAAGATACTTTCTAGGGGCAGCTTCACCTGCGCTTCTCTGGTTTTTATATATTGGTTTTTCTGCTTTTCATACTGACTCAGCATACCATCCACCCACACCGCATCACTTTCAACTAACGACACGCTAGGCGCAGGAACCGTAAAATCCGATGCATTAGGTAACAAGGTGAAATCGATATCTTTAAACGTAATCGCCGTATTCAAATACCACAAACACGCGTCGTGGTACTGAGCGTAATTATCTAAAGATGGCTGACCTGTACAGGTATCACTTCTCAACTTATCCAACGAGAACTGCTGAACCGATTCTAAAATCGCCACCGCTCTGGTTTGTTCGGTTTCAACCCAATCACCCGCCACCTTCGCTCTAATCTCAGACACGGCACCAAGCATTCCGATACCCGCTAAAAACGGCCATAAATAATCCATACGCTTCCATTTTCGCCGACTCAGGTTGAATCCACACCAAATTGGAATATGTAAGAGGAGCGTTAGTCCAAGTGACAGCAGAACGAAGTTCAAGGAGCTAGAGAGCATGAGCTCGCTATCGAAAAAGTTCTTCATAATGAGAAGCTTGCCTGTATAACCAAGAGAAATTTGATACTAGGTTCGATATAAGAAAAGTGTGTAAGAGGAAAGTAAAAACAGCACTAAGAATTGGTGTTAACGCTGCTTATTTGGGCATATAACCACCGATGGCAGGGCTTAACCACTCGTTACTCAGAAATGGCTAAGTTGTTCAGTTGTTCACGATACACAAGATGCTAAAGGCTCTTACGCGCCAGACTTGAGGTAGATACCGACTTCTCTTAGCTGTGCTTTAATGTCTAACATTTGGACGTGAGATAGCACTAATTGGATCAAATTGAATATTGCTCCAGCGAACATCAAACCCGCGACATAACCAGACCATGCTTGGTGATCAACTTGATACAGAGTATTAAACGAAAGAACGAAGAAGATGAGACTGGAAAAACCAATAGCATACTCATTACAGTTGTAGACGTATGAATTCGTCGCGTAATCGTATTTGATTTTTACCTTTCCACCCGCTCTGCCTAGCTTAAGATTAAGAACATTTCCGCTAACCTCATATTCCAATCCATTAATTAATACAACGCGCTCTACTTTCTCAAGCATATCTGTTTTTTCCGTATTATTTTGAATACTGTCCATAGTCGTACCCTACTCCGTCACCTAAAAATTATTCGTAAGCACTCAACCATGCTTTCAGAAGTTGGTTAGTGTTCTTCTTCTGGCTCGCAGACAATGACTTAACCAGTTTTTTCTGCATTTCGACATGTTCAGTCATCATTTGGTCGATCAGAATAAGACCATCTTTGGTTAGCAGAACACTCACGCTGCGCCTGTCTTCTTTGCTGTGCTCACGACTGATCAGCCCTTTAGCTTCTAGTTTATCAAGGCGATTGGTCATTGCGCCTGAGGTCAGCATCATCGATCCGATCAGTTCTGATGGCGTCAGTTGATGAGGCTTCCCAGAACGTCGCAACGTTGCCAACACATCAAACTCACCAAGTTTCATGTCGTAATTTTTATGAAGCTCGGCAACTTGCGTCTCCATATACTTGGCAATACGCATAATCCTGCCCATCATTGCCATTGGCTCAGTTTCTAACTCAGGCTTTTCCTTTGCCCATTGCTCTACTACGCGGTCGATAGCATCCATTTGCGATCTCGCTCCGTTATTAGTCTGATTAATTCAAACTAGTTTAACATAAAGATACTTTACAACCATATGATCTAGGTATACAGTTCATACAACCAATTATCTTAACGTAAAGATATTTCATATGAACATATTATTAGCAATGATTCCCGCGTTCTTTTGGGGAACAACCTATGCAGTGACGCAATTTACGCTACAGGAATGGCCCCCCTTATTATTGGGTGCTTTGCGCGCGTTGCCTGCTGGTTTGTTATTGCTAGTAGTAAAACCGACACTGCCTCAAAAAGGCGAATGGCAGATCATTTTCACATTGGGTCTTATCAATATTGCGACCTTCTTTAGCTTAATCTTCGTGATGGCGTTGACGTTGCCTTCGGCAATCTCCGGTGTAGGTATGATCTCTGTGCCAGTGTTTGCGATGATCTTCCATTGGGTAGTAAAGAAACAGCGTCCGCAATTGATTCAAGCCTTGTCTGGTGTTGGATTAATCACATTGGCGTGGATACTGTTTAATCCAAGTCAAATCGCATTAAACCCAATAGGTTTAGGCGCCATGTTCGCTGCAATCATGTGTATCGTTATCGGCAGTAGCATTACCAAGTCACTGGGTAATCGCATGCACTGGTGGAAGGTATTAACATGGCAACTGATTCTAGGCGGTACGATTTTATCTGTCGCGTCTGGCGTTCATGCGCTCATCGACCCACAGCCTTATGTTAACGCTGTGACTCATTTCGATACTCGTAACGCAATAGGACTTGTTTGGGTGATTATCCTGAACACTGCCCTGGGTTACGGCATGTATGTGTGGCTACTACAGCGTATGTCAGTGGTTGATTTCACCTTCGGTGGCATCGCTAACCCAATTGCGGGAATTGTGACGGGTATGATGTTGATGGGTGAATCCTTTACCCCACTCCAGTACTCGCTAATGACAGGCATGATCGTGATGTCACTGCTACCGCAACTTGTCCTTGCAGTAAGACAGTCCAAACAAGTTAAGCCTGTTACGTAGATGAATCTACCGACTGCACTGAGAATAATAACGCGCCTTACATCTTATACAGTGATTTAAAA